>NZ_DAIUJO010000036.1:0-34790 GCF_036848755.1 Sinomonas sp.
GGTGGCGGCCGCTGCGCGAGGAGATCGCCGCAGCCAGAGTGGTGGCCGCCTCGTGGTAAGCGGTTGTTCCTAGGGCCTCGTGTTGACTCACGCATGTTGTCTTAGCGCATGTTGTCTTAGCGCATGTTTTCTTAGCGACTGTTGTTGAAGACGTCGTCGCCGAAGGCCTTCACCCCCGGGGCTCCCGCGTAGCCGAGGCGGGGCAGGGAGAAGATGTCCTCGATGGTGGCCAGCAGGCTGTAGTGGTTGTAGGGCGTGCTCGACGTGGCTCCGCCCTTGACGAGGGGCGAGAGGACGAGGGCCCCGATCTTCCCGCCGGCCGTGCCGCCCGGCAGAAGTCCTGAAGGGCCCGCATTGGTGCCGTCGGCTTCGTCGAAGGTGATCACGAGCATTCCGTCCTGCTTGTACGCGGGCGAGCCCAGGATGGCCGGGACGTTCTCCCGGAGCCACGCATCGGCGCTTTCGAGCCCGCCTGGGCGTCCGTCGACGCATGGGCTGTCGTGGCCGTCGTCGCACAGGTTCGGGGAGATGTAGGCGAGGTTCGGGGTCGTGCCGACCGACTTCAGGTCGTCCGCGAGCTGGGCGAAGGGGACGACGTTGCTCTGGCACTGGGGGGTCGAGGTGATCGACTCGAAGTACACGAACGGGTTGTGCCGGGTCGCGTACTCATCGCCCACCGTCGCGCTGTGGTGGTCGTCCTTGGCGCCGAGTTCGGGGTGCTCGCATGGGGTCTGCATGTCCTCCATGTAGCCCTTCCAGGTCTTCCCCGCAGCGGTGAGCTGACCGGCGACGGTGGGGACCGAGGTCGGGTACACGCAACCGGTGCCCACCACTTGGCCCGGTGCGGCGGTCCCTGTCTGCCGGAACGGGCCATAGGTCGTGCAGTCGGCCTCTGTCAGGGGATTCGGGCCCTGCCCCGAGATCTGCGCGAGGTAGTTCGGGGCCGAGTGGTGAGCGATCCCGTAGTACTCGGAGAGGAGGACCCCTTGGGCCCGTAGGGTCTTCGACAGGTAGGTCGCCACCGAGTCTGAACCCCACGTCTTGAGGTAGTTCTTGTTCTCGAGGTTGATCACGAACACGTGGCCCACGCTCGGGGGGACTGACTGCGCTGTCGACGGCAAGGACATGCAGCCGGTTAGCGCTAGGACGAGGACCGTCACGGCAGCCAACCAGACGGGGCGCCCTTTCACCTTATGCTCCGCCGCCTTTGCAATCTTGCGCGTCATATCATTCCGGCTTTCCGACACCATTGCGTCCTCGAACTGTTCCACAACATACAGTGGATTGCCACGGAGAAGGCTATGAATATCTCGGAAGCTGTCCGTCCGATTGTCCGTTCATCCGTGCGTGCTCGGCCAGCTGTTCTGCGGGGGAGTTCCATGCGCTGGCTTGGCGATCGACGGCGGCCACCGCCACGCCCTGCGGAAAGCTCTGTCGCGCGCGGCGAGGGCCTTCGCGAGCGGCCCCTCGCGCGTCGCGAGGGGCCGGTTTCCCTTCCCGCTGGGCCGGGTTCCCTTTCCGCTGGGCGGGTTTCCCGGTCCCTTCGGGCCGCGCGGAGACCTGATCCCGATTACTAGGTATACCTGCCGGGGGTGCTCACCGCCCGGTGGCGGCTTTCGGGTACTGGCTACTCGTGCCCCCCAACAGCGCGCTCAGTAGCATTGCGAGATGACGATTATTTCCCAAGCGGGACACGACTTCGCTTCGCTCGGGAGAGTTGGCGCGAGGTGAAGCGGTGTCTTTTCCTGATTTAGCCCAGGCCATTCAAAGGGGTGCCTAGGATGGCGAATTTCGAGGGGAACCCCGGATATCACTTTGTGAAGATTTACCGAGGCGAAGCGCCGTTAAAGGCGAGCAGCCGAGCCACGAGTCCCGGGCCAGCCTTTCGCGCGGGGTGAGACGGATATGGACGTGCGGCACTTGGGTCAGCGAATAGGGGCGCTCGGTTTTGCGGCCGCTCTGGCACTGCCGTTGACCGGGAGCTCCCTGGCCCTGCCAGCGCACGCCGGCACCTGCGAACCGTTGACCAGCGCGCCGTCCGACGGGCACCCAGGGGAGGTCGTCGTCGCTGACAACTTCGAATCCGGGACGCTCTCGGAGTACTCCGTGCAGGAAAGTGGAACGGGAACAGTGTCGGTCTCCGCGGCCCGAGCGCACACCGGCGTCTGCTCCGCGTACCTGCATGCGACCGCCGATTCAGGTTCGCTGGCGAACTTTTCGACCCCCCTGCCGTCGGGCACCCACGAGGTCTACGCCGACGGCTGGTTCGACATCGCCCAGGCCGGCGACCCGAGCGATGATGTCCCCTATTTCCGCTTCTTCTCGGGCAGCACCCGCTTCGTCGACGTCTACCGGCATAACAGCAACGGCCAACTCTGGCTGCGGATTCTTGCGCCCGGGGGGAGCTTCTCTTTCGCGCGCCTCGTCGCGCCCAGCATTTCGCTGGGGGCCTGGCACCACGTCGTCGTACACGTCATCCCCAAGGGGAACGCGACGACGGTGCAGGTGTGGTTCGACGGTTCCGCCGTCTACTCCAGCGCCCGGGTGAACACGACGGCCTCCTCCGTGACGAGCGTGATGAACGGTGCTGAGCATTACCAGCAAATGGAGGACACCTACATTGACGACCTCGTCGTAAGGAGCGTGATGAGTTGAGCCGGACCATGAGCAGCGCTGTGCGCGTGACTCCACCCCAGGACACCCTGAGCTTCGACATCCATGGACTGGTCTCAGTCCAGGTCGAGCCGGGAACGCCGGGAGAGGCGCAGCTACGGGACATGCTGTCGCCGTTTGTGGGTGACTCGACCGCGACCAGAGGGTTGCGCGTCGGCGCTGACTACACCCCCTTTGCCGGCCAGTCGCGCGCAGAAGACGCCTACCGGTACTCCGATGAATCGCTGTTCCTGCCTGAAGACCGCGTGCAGGTAGTTCGTACGGAGGAGGGCTACCGCGTCGAAGGCCGAGGCGAACTTCTCACGGCGGTCATTCCGCTGCTGGACCGTTTGTGCATCCAGGAAAGGACGGCGATGGTGCACGCCGCCATCGTGGACTATCGCGGCGCTGGAGTTCTGCTGCCGGCGTGGGGCGGCGTGGGGAAGACCAGCACCGTCGCCAAGCTCCTTGCTCTCCCGGGAGTCGGGTTCATGGCGGACGACTGGGGATTCCTCAGCTCTGAAGGAACACTCTTCAGCTACGCGAAACCGATGTTCATCAAGCCGCATCACCGTGAAATCTATCCTGCGCTCTTCCAAGGATCCCGGAAGCCCCTGGCACCGGGTTGGCTCACTCCCACGATCTCGCGGCTCGCTACGGCAGTGCATCCGGTGATCGTCCGGTATCCCCGGACGGCCTCATTCACCCGGCGTTGGTCCCCTGAGCATCGGATGGTGCATCCAGAGGAAGTCTTCGGGGCAGACAGGATCTCGTCACGGGCACCGGTGCGGCTGGCGATCTTCCTGGAGCGGTACGAAGGGGATGACGGTGAGCTCGAACCGACCGGCCTCGAGTGGATGACTTCCAGAATCGTCGGGAATTTCCACTCCGAACTGCCGATGGTCTCGCGCCGGCTGATCGAGGCCCTGGGCGCCACCGGCCTCGTTCCCTTGCAGGATCACTTCGGTCAGAAGGCCGCCGTCGTCCGACAGGCACTCCACGAGGTGCCGTGCTGGCGGTTGCGACTCCCCAGAGCGTGGTCCGCCGACCGGGCGTCTGACTTCGTGTGCCAGGTAGTACGTACCAAGCTGGACCAGTGAGGGGGCGGCGATGGACCAGTCGCCAGTGCTCGAAGTCTCCGTGATAGTTCCCGCGCGCAACGCGGCCAAGTGGCTCCCGAGATGTCTGCAGTCGATCCGCAGGCAATATCCGCGAGAAATCATCGTTGTGGATGGCTGCTCAACGGACTCCACGGTGGAGATCGCCCGTTCATACGGGGCCCGGGTTGTCTCCGATGAGGGGAAGGGGCTTCCCGCCGCCAGGATGCTGGGGGCCCGGACAGCCGTCTGCGATGTCGTGGCGCTCATCGATTCTGATGTGGTCGTCCCGTCGGGGGCTCTGGGACGGCTCGTGACCGAATTCGAGGAGGGCGGCTACGACGGCCTCCAGTTCGGTCTGGTGAGCGAGGCCGACGGCCCCGGGTATTGGGGCGCGGCGCTCGCATGGCATCACAACCATAGTCGTGTCCGCTCGTGGTTCGGCGTCTGCGCAACGCTCATGAGGCGGGACGTCCTCCTGGACATCAGCTTCGATGAATCGTTCAGTTCCGGCGAAGACATCGAATTGCGCATCCGCTTGGAGAACGCTGGCCGCAAGATCGGCGTTTCCACGACGACGACCGTCAGGCACCAGTTCGCGGACACGTTCGAGTTCGCGCGTGATCAATGGCTGCAGGACGGAGCCGGTCTCGGCTTCACCGTTCGGAAGCACCCACGCAGGGGCGCATGGCTGCTGCTGCTGCCTCTCCTGGCGACGGTGCGCGGCGTGGCGCTGTCGCTGATCCACGCGCCTCGATTCCTGCCCTATTGGATGTGCTTCCTGCTCTACAACTACCGCGCGATGGCGTTTGGCCTCCTGCGCCCGGCTCCGCAAGGACTCTCGCTCGGTGGAAACACCGCGTGGCTCTCCGCCGCCCGCGTCGCCCCCATGGTGACCGGCTTCCTCTTCTGGGGCCTCGCGGCGTTCCTCCTGCCGCCAGCCCAGCTGGGCCTGGGCTCCGCGGTCGTCTCGGGTGCGCTGCTGACGGTCCAACTCGCCCTGCTCGGGGTAGGGCCGGCCGTCCTGACGCTCCTCCCCACCCAAGCCGACGGCGGACGCCGCCTGACAGCGACGAGCCTCCTCGTCGTCGGCCTGTCGTCGCTGCTCGTGTCGGCGGGGCTGGTCGTCGTGACCCGCGCGCTGGGCCCTGGCGTCGGAGAGGCGTGGAGCGATCCCGCCGTCCTGTGGGTCTTCCTCGCCGCCGCCCTCTTCGCCGGCGTCGCGTACCAGCTCGACCACATCGGGGTGGCGCAGTCCCGCGCCGACCTCGCGATGCTCCGCAGCGTGGTTCAGAGCCTGGTGCAACTGGGGACTCTGGTCATCTGCCTCGCCGTCGGCTACAGGACCGTCGGGGCCGTTGTCGGCGCCTTCGCAGCCGGGGCCGTGGCGAGCGTGCTGCTCGGGATGCGGCTGCTGTACCGCGCAGGCCTGCGGCCGCTCTGGAAAGAGGGCCTCAGGCTGCCGAACGCGTGGAGTCTGCTGCGGCGTGGATTGCCCAATCACGCCCTCATGCTTGCGGACAGGGCGCCCGGCTACCTCCTTCCCCTCATCCTGGCAGCCACTCTGAGCGCCTCGGCCACGGCGTCGTGGTACATGGTCTGGATGCTGGCGTCGGCGGTCTTCTTCGTTCCGCAATCCGCGGGCTACTCCCTCCAAACCAAACTGGCGATGCCGAACTCGGGACTGTCACTGGTCCGCGGGGCACTCCGCATCAGTTTCGTGCTCACGATCGCGGCGGGAGCGCTGCTGCTCATCGCCGGTCCGCTGGTGCTCGCTGTGATCGGCCCGCAGTACGGCCGGGCGTGGGTGCTGCTCCTGCTGCTGATTCCCGCCCTGATCCTCTGCTGCGTCACGCAGGTCTACTACGGGGTCTGCCGAGCCATGGGCCACCTGGCCGAGGCTACGTCCGTAGCGCTCCTCGCAGCGCTCACCGCGGTCCTTCCCGCCGTCGTGGTCGCGCAGAACTTTGCGCTCCCCGGCGTCTCCGTCCTGTGGCTCCTCGCGCAGGCTGCAGCGGCGCTCGTTGCAGGGCTGCGGCTGCGCAGTATGACGACGGCGGCACGGCTCGTCGTCCCGCATCCCGTAGCGTCCTCAGGCCTAGCCGGCTCGAACAGATTGGAGCCGCGATGACTCCGGAAGAAACCTCTCTGGTTGCTGATCCTTCGGCAGTCGACCCCCATCGCACCATCCGAGGGGAGGGCCGCCTGGAGGCGACGGGGCGCCGAAGAATGCCGAGGAGCGCTTGGCATCGCTGGGCCGGAAACGCCTGGTCCGGCTGGGGCCTGGCGCTCGTTGCGCTGGCGGCCTTGGCGCTGGGTGTCGGTTCGATGCTCCAGGTCAAGGTGCCGTCGATCGGGGCCCTCGGACTCATCAGCGTCCTGCCGCCTGGATACTTCGTAGCGCTGGGGCTCATCTTGGCCGGCTTTGTGGCCACTCTTGGGTTGCGCAAGGCTCGTCCGGCACTTCTGACGCTTCAGGTCCTTGTGCTCGTCGTGATTCTGCAGGGGGCAGATCCGATCATCCATGGACTGCCCAGGCTTGAAGCGAGCTACCGGCATATGGGCATCGCCGATTACATCGCCCAGACAGGCCACCTCGACCCGCGGCTCGACGCCTACTTCAACTGGCCCGGGTTCTTCTCAACGCTCGCGATGCTCTCGGGATCGACGGGGGTACGTGATCTCAGCAACGTGGCAACCTGGGCGCCGATCGGCGTCAACATGCTCCTCCTGGCGCCGCTCTTGGCCTTGGCATCGAGGATCACCTCGAACTGGCGGCATGCCTGGGCCAGTGTATGGATGTTCTACCTCGCCAGCTGGGTGGGCCAGGACTATCTGTCTCCTCAGGCCTGCGCCTTCCTGCTCATGGTGATCCTGCTGGCCTGCCTGCTCACGGTTTTTGGCGGGTGGGCGTGGCCGGTGACCAAGCGCCGCCTCACGGCTCGCTTGAGCCGGATCGTGATGGTGCTCGACCCGGCCGTTCGCCCGCAACGACGGATGGGACTACCGCGGAGCGACGTGGCTGTCCTCGAGATCGGCTGCGCCCTCTTCGTGGTGGCGATGACGGCCGCCCATCAGCTCACCCCCTTCGCGGTCATTCCGGTGTTGGTCGCGTTGCTTCTCACGGGCCGCCTCCGACTGAAGATGCTGACCCTTCTGGCGGTGGTGTTCCCGTTGGTCTGGCTGGCCATTGTGGCTGCCCCCTACACGGTGGGCCACATCAACTCGCTCATCGGCTCGTTCGGCGCAATCGGCCAGACGACGACGAAGGCGGTCACCGGACGGATCGCGGGCAGCGAAGGACACCTCATCGTCGTGAACACACGTCTCGCCGAAACGGCGCTCGTCGTGATCTTGGGGGCGATCGGCGCTGCTGTAGCACGCGGACGTCGTGTTTCCTGGCTCACCGCCGCCCTCGGGGCAGGGATGCCGGTCGTGCTGTACGTGGTTCAGCCTTACGGCGGCGAGCTTCTCCTGCGCCTCTACATGTACGGGTTGCCCTTTGCCGCGTCCCTCATGGTCCTGCCCCTGATGCGGAAGAACTCCAGCCCGATCGGCTTGATGCGCAGCCTGGGCCTGCTCTTGCTCAGTTCGGTGCTGGCCGTGACCACGATCGTTTCCCGATACGGAAACGACCTCGTGGAGAACTTCACCCCCGACGAAATCAGCGTCGTCAATGAGCTGTACTCAGTAGCGCCGGCAGGTTCCGTGCTGGTCGAGGCGGTTCACAACACTCCGTGGAGGTCGCACGAATACGCCAACTATCAGTATGAGACCCTGCTGTCGGCGACGGCGCAGCCCACGGCTGCCCGACTCTCATGCGGCACGGTAGACTGGCTCGGCCGCGCCAACGGCGCTTACCTCATCGTCACCAAGAGCCAGGTGGACGAAGCAGACATGCTTGGAATCGGTCCCGAGGGAGATGTGAACAGCTTCCTGGACAGTTGCAGCACCAAGCCCGGATGGACGTTGGTCTATCAGAATTCCGGGGGAGTCATCTACCATATCCAAGGGGCAGGAAATGCCAAATAAACGACTTCTGCTGACCGTTGCAGTTGCGATTCTGGCAGCGGCCGCCATCCCCTTGTCATTCGGGGGGGACCCGATGGTCAGGCTTGCCGTGATCGGAATATTCCTCCTTGTCGGACCGGGCTCCGCCCTCGTCCTGATGCTCAAGCTGAGCGAGCAGTCAAACCGCTTCGGTCATCTCATGGTTCCCCTTCTCGGGTCGATGGCCATCGGGTTGAGCCTCGCGATTGCGCTGATTCTCTCGACCGTGATGGTCTACGCCCAGCTCTGGAATCCTCCTCTGGCCGTGGCCGGTCTTGCGGGAGCAACCCTGCTCGTGCTGGCTCTTGGCCTGACGAGATATCGTCGGAGTCATAACGGCGCCGTCTAGCGCATCTCCCAAATGGCAACCCAGTCCACCTCTACGTGGCCACTCGTCTTCGGGTCCGGACAGGTGGGAAGGCAGGACTCGGTCTGCAGCACGTAATGCATGGGCGTGTCAGGCACTCCCGAGGTGCTCGCGCCGATTGATCTTCCGTTGAGGAAGAATTCAACCCGTCCCGGAGTCCACTCGATGGTGGCGGTGTTCCACGCCTGGAATGATGCATTCCCCTGGAAGACTGCCGATGCGGTTCCTTGGGTCGAACCAATGCTGTGCACGGCAGCGAAGAATGTGGAGGCCAGATCCCCTTCCGGGAAGTCGAGCTCGCCGTCAGCTGGCCATTTCTCGCTGTCCGGCCACAGGAGCCATGCCGTCTTGAATCCGGGGAGTGCGTCGGCCCTGAACCGAACGGAGTACATTCCGTACGTTTGGCTGTTGTACGGCGCTTGGTTGTTTCCGGCGATCTTCGGCGCGGGCGCCGCGCCCATTGAAATGCCTTTTTCCGAATGCAGGTACATGTCCAGGACGCCGTTGTGGATACTCAGCACTTTGGACGGATAGTAGCCCGACTTCCCGCCATTCTTCTGCCCTGCGGTGTCTGGCGTGCCGTCGAAATAGTTGGCGCTCCACGCTACGCTGAATGTCCCTGGGAAGCCGCCAAGCGGCACCGTCCCGCCGGTGAAATCATCCGCAAAGACTTGTTTCCACCCCGGCAAGTCTCCGAGTGGGACGGCTTGGCCGGAGGGCGACGCGGAGTCATACCTGCTGATCGGCGTCGTCGGGTCGAGGTCGCCCGAGCCCGCAGTCGGACCACTACTCGAAGCGGGGCTCGTGCCCCCGGCGATGCCCGCAGACGGGCTTGCCGCGCTGCTGCCACCCGCCGAGCCGGCGGTCGGGCTTGCTGTGGTGCCGGCGTCTCCCGCTCGGCTCGCTGCGGGACGCGGCGGGACGGCCCAGTCAGAGCCCAGTGAGAAGGCTCCCCAGACGATGCCGGACAGGACAAGCGCCGAGAGGAGTAATGCTCCACGTGCTCGCCACGTCCTGCCCACTTCGGCCACACTCCATCGTAGAAAACGATGGCTGTCCAGGGAATCTCGTGCGAGGCCCGCGCCGTCGCCCGCGCACCTTCGAGTGACCTCTGCGCGGCTCCGAGTACCTACCGCCGCGGCCGACGCGTACTGCCGCGGGGAGCCCAAGAGTAGTGGGTCGGGGAGGCCGCGAGCACGACGGGTACGGACTACTCGTGACACTCGCTGATGGGGATCTTAGGCTCAAATGATCAGGCAGCGGCCGAGATCAACATTACTGTTGTCGACGTTGCTTCCCATTTTATTCCAAATCAGCGGGTTGCCTGGGAAGCCCGCAAGTCATTAAGTGGTGAGGCTTGTGTCCATTGCCAGCCAGATTCCCGTTTCTCTCCCTCAAGTAGAAATGTCTTCGCTGGCGTCGGTCAGCGTGGTCATTCCTACTCTGAATGAGGCAATGAACATCCCCTGGGTGCTCCGCCGCATGCCGTCCTACGTGGATGAAGTCATCATTGTGGACGGGCGGTCCACAGACCTCACGGTCGACGTGGCTCGGTCTGTCCGGGTGGACGTGGTCGTTGTCGCCGAACCCCGGAAGGGGAAGGGCATCGCGGTGCGCTCCGGGTTCGCCGCCGCGTCAGGCGACATCATCGTCATGCTGGACGCGGATGGGAGCATGGACCCCCGCGAGATCGGGTGGTTCGTGGCCCCTCTTCAGCATGACTATGACTTCGTCAAGGGGTCCCGGTACGTGACCGGCGGCGGATCGGAAGACCTGACGTGGCTGCGCAGCTTCGGCAATCGGACCCTCACCCAGTTGGCGAACACTGTTCTCCACAGCAACTACTCCGATCTCTGCTACGGCTACATCGCATTCCGCCGGCAGTGCCTGGAAATTCTCGAGCTGGAATCGGACGGCTTCGAAATCGAAACCGAACTGATTGTCCGCGCAGCCAGGGCAGGCCTGCGGATAGCCGAGGTTCCGAGCATTGAACTGGGACGCATCTCAGGCGACTCGAATCTGCGGACCTTCCGGGACGGCTGGCGCGTGCTGCACACGCTCGCCAGGGAGTGCACCACCTGGGACGCTCCCACGGCCGGCGCCCGCCCCGAGTCCCTTCGTCGGGTGAAGTACATGTACCCGAACGTCCGCTTCCCCAGGACACCTGCCGATCCGAAGAGCCTGCTCTCGTTGGCGGAAGGAATCTAGAATGCCGGCTGTTGCAGAGCCTCCCACGGTTTCCGTCGTCGTCTGTTCGTACACGATGGAGCGCTGGGACCTGCTGACAAAGGTCATCGCCTCGGTTCAGGCCCAGACCTACGCCGCGCAGCAGATCCTCGTGATCGTCGACCACAACCCCGACCTGTACAAGCGCCTCATGGAGACGGTGCGGGACGCAGTCATCGTGGAGAACTCCGGTCCCCCGGGGCTTTCCGGAGCCCGGAACACCGGAGTGGGCCTGGCTACCTCCGAGATCGTCGCGTTCCTCGACGACGACGCCGAAGCGGCGCCCGATTGGCTCGAACGCCTCATCCCCTTCTATGACGACCCGGACGTCTTGGCGGTGGGCGGCCGTGCGGAACCGATGTGGGAGGCGGGACGCCCAGCGCATTTCGCGGAAGAGCTGGACTGGATCGTGGGCTGCAGCCATCGCGGATTGCCGAGAGTCGCTTCAGAGGTGCGGAACGTCATCGGCGCCAACATGTCCTTCCGGCGGGACGTTCTCGTGCAGGTCGGCGGCTTCAACGTCTCGCTCGGCCGCCAAGGCTCAGTTCCCCTCGGCTGCGAGGAGACCGAGATCTGCATCCGATCGACCATCGGTGCCCCTGGCTCACGGGTGGTCTATGAGCCCGCCGCCGTGGTGCGCCACTTCGTTCCCGCCACGAGAGGCACTCTCAGGTACATGCTGGCCCGCTCGTGGTCCGAGGGGATCTCTAAGGCGCAGGTGAGTCGGCTCGTGGGCCAGAAGAGGACCCTGGGGGCTGAACGCCGCTACGTGAGGCGCACCCTGCCTCGGGCAGTGATCTCCGGGCTCCGCGAGTCCATCGTGGAACGCAACCCGGCCGGTCTCAGTCGGGCCGGCGCCTTGATGGCCGTCCTTGCCGTCACGGCAGCAGGGTACGTTCGCGGGCGCCAGTTGGCCCAGCCTGACGCCGGTGCCTCCGCTCCTCCGCTGAGGGCAAAGTGGAGGCAAGCCAACTGAATTCCTCCGGCCTGCGCTCCCGTTGCTTCCTTCCCGCCTTCCCGCAAAGACGCCGGAGAGGGGCGAGAGCAACGGGCTCCGGGCCTTGCCTCCCCACGGGTGGCGACGACGGACGACGACGGCCACGCGCCGTCGTCCGAAGTCACACCTCGTGACGGCCCTCCGGCCTGCGTCCCTCAGGTTAGGAGGCCGCTCCCGGTCCCCGCTTGCGGTCGGGGCCGGCCGGGGAGGTCAGGGCCCGGAATTCGGCCCAGAGGGCTGTTTTCGAGCCGCGGCCTGGGGCTGGCATGGCCGGTCCCGTCGGGCCGTTTTCGAGCCCGGCCCTTCCCAGCCCGGCCTCTTCCAAGTACTCAGGGACCTCTGCGTCGAACCTGCGTAGCCCGTCTGCGTATTCTCGGCGATCTTTTCTGCGTACTCGCCCCACGCCCCCATCGGCCCGCCCCCGGAAGCCGGGTACCGACTACTGGTGACTCGGTCAGTTCCCCCCGCTGTACTGGATTGCACGAGGTTCGGTAATCGGCCGAATAGGGCTGATGTCGAATTTCCGAGGTATTCCCGGAGGCCCCGCGGGGCGTCCGCGAATACTCGTTTGTTTGCCATTGCTGGGGATAGCAAATATTGAGGGGAATAATGCGTCGGCGGCGAATTCGAGCGAAAGGCTGGGGGCGGTGGACTAGAATTCCGGTCCTCGGTCTCGCGGCCGCGCTCGCGGTGTTCGCCGGCGTGCACGGGCTGGGCGATCAGGAGCGGCAGCAGCTCCGGGTGCAGGCGGCGCAGCAGCTGGCGCAGTCGGCGACCGCTGCAGACTCTGCCCCTGCCGCTTCTCCCAGCCCGGCGCAATCGGCCGCCGTCTCGTCCGCGGCGAGCGGCGCGCCGTCGTCCGCATTTCCGTCTCAGACGCCGTCCGCCGCATCGCCTGCTCCGACGGCAAGTTCGTCGGGCGTGAAGCTCGCCGGTGCCACACTTCAGCCCTCCGCCCTGCCGCCACGTCACTTCGCGTGGCCGGCAGCGGGCTTGAGCGTGAACATCGTCCCGATGCCGTGGAGCGCCACGCAGGTCGTCGACCCACCGCTCGATTCTGACGGCTTCGACCCGGTCGGACACTGGCTTGTTGGGACGGGGGAGTCGGCGGCAGTGCGGCCTGTGGTCCTGGCCGGCCACACCTGCCACCAGCAGGTGGCGCTCTGCACGGACGCAACGTTCCCGTTCAACCGGCTGAGCTATGCGGGGTGGGCCTTGGGGCAGCCTGCCTCGCTGACGGAGGCGAATGGAGGCGTGGTGGCCTGCGCCCTGGCGGATCGGAAGATCGTCGACAAATCCAAGGCATTCTCCTTCGCCAACGATCCCTGCCAAGTGGTTCTGTTCTCCTGCAATTACGACAATCCCGATGCGCAGATCGTCCTGCTGACTTTCCGCTGCGGGCAGTGCACGTGAAATTCAATGATTGAAAGGAGGCGGTTCCCATGCCGCCGATTCGCACCCGCAAGTTGAATTATGTGAGTGGTCTCTTCGCCGTCGGGGCGAGCGCGTTCTTCGTTGCGGGCATCGCGACGAGCCCCGCCCTTGCCACGCCGACCGCACTCAGCGGTACCGACAAACTGGCCGTCTGCCACTTGACGAGGTCTCCGCTGCACCCGTACCAGTACCAGGAAGTGGCGGCGAGCTCGCTCGCAACCGATCAGGCGCAGGGCAACTACCCGGGCGACATCTTCCCGACGTTCACCTACGTCGACAAGGGGAAGACCATTACGGTGCCGGGGCAGAACTGGACCGCCCAAGGCCAGGCAATCTATGCGGCGGGCTGCGTCCTTGCTACGCCTAGCCCGACGCCTACGGTGAGCCCAACCACCCCGATCCCTGATCCGACAACCCAAGCCCCGACGTCGGATCCCACCACGGCGAGCCCATCGTCGGATCCCACCACGGAATCGCCGGCGTCGAGCCCGAGCCAGTCTGCCTCCCCGAGCGAGACGAAGTCCCCGAGCGCCACACCCTCAGCCAGCGCCACACCCTCAGCCAGCACACCAGCAACCGCGGTGACGAGTGAGACCTCGAGCCCGAGTCCGGGGGGTCAGGGTGGCACGACTGGGTCACCCCAGCCTGTGCAGCCGGGCCAGCGGGTGCAGTCGGCCCAGCCTGGGCAGCCGCTCGAAGCAGCGGCGCAGCCAGTCCAGTCAGTGGAATCCGTCGCGTCCAGCGTCAGCATGACGGCCCAGACGGCGGCGGGCGCCCCTGCACCCGACCCCACCACGTCGGAGGCCTTCTTCGCCTCCGGGGCGCTCATGCTCCTGGGAGCCTTCACTCCGAGGCTCGCGGCAAGGCGGGGGCGCCACTCCTAGCCCCTGAGTCCTGGCCGGCGGCCGGCTACCGGACGTCTTCGCGCCCGAAGGAGTCCGGCACGCCGTCGCCGTCGCCGTCGACAGCTTCCAGTGCTTCGACCCGACGATAATGCCCGTTGCGGGCTCGGAGCACGACGGCGGCGAGCAGTGCTGCGATGAGCGAGCCCCCGAGGATGGCCACCTTGGCGTGCTCGTCGTGGGGCGTGCCCTCCCCGAAGGCTAGTCCCGCAACGAGGAGTGACACCGTGAAGCCCACCCCCGCGAGGAGAGCGAGGCCGAACACATCGATCCAAGCGAGGTCGGGATCGAGTTCAGCGTGGCGGGTCTTCGTGATGAGCCACGTGGAGCCGAAGACGCCGAGGGCCTTGCCCACGACGAGGGCAAGGATGATGCCGACTGCCACGGAGTCGGACAGGGCCGACCGGATCCCTTCCGGACCGCCCACCGCGACCCCCGCGGAGAAGAACGCGAACACTGGCACAGCGACGCCGGCCGAGAGCGGCCGGAATCGGTGTTCGAAGCGCTCGGCGAGGCCGGGGCCGGCGTCCGGGGCGCCGATCTTCCTGCTCGGGACTACCGGGACTGCGAAGCCCAGGAGCACTCCCGCAACTGTCGCGTGGATCCCGGACGCGTGGACGAACACCCACGTGAGGAGGGCAAGCGGGAGCAGGAGGTACCACGACTGAATCCGCCGCTGGACAAGCCACGTGAACAGGGCGAGCGGGGCGATCGCGAGCGCCAGAAAAGCCGGGTTCAGGCTGTTCGCGTAGAAGACCGCGATGATGCCGATCGCGATCAGGTCGTCGACCACGGCGAGGGTGAGAAGGAACGTCCGCAGCGCAGCCGGGAGGTGCGTACTGATGACGGCGAGGACCGCGAGGGCGAACGCGATGTCCGTCGCAGTGGGCACGGCCCAGCCGTGCAGTGCGTTCCCTCCCGCTCCGAGATTCACGAGCGTGAAGATGAGCGCAGGAAGGGCGACGCCGCCGCACGCCGCCACCACCGGGACCATGGCTGCCGCGGGTCTGCGGAGATCGCCCGCGACGAACTCGCGCTTCAGTTCGAGTCCGGCGACGAAGAAGAAGACCGCCAGCAAGCCATCTGACGCCCATTCGCCCAAGCTCAGATCGAGGTGCCACGGCGCGTATCCGAGCCGAAAGTCGCGGAAGGCGAAGTAGCCGGACGACCAAGGCGAGTTGGCCCAGACGAGAGCGGCGAGGGTGGCCGCCAGAAGCAGCGTTCCGCCAACGGTTTCCCTGCGGAGGACGCCCGCGATGCGGCGGTACTCGGAGAAGCTGCCGCGAGCCAGCGTGCGGAGGCGGGAAGGCGGCGCGGGCTGCCGGTCGGGCGGCTGCGGGGGCAGGTGCGTCGGGAAGGGCATCGGGCTCCTTGGGGTCGGTCGACCGCGAGGGTCGCTCAGTCGACGCCGACCAGACTTCCCGGCACACCTCATGCAATCCTAGCCGTCGACTGCTCCGCCACTCCTGAGCGCTCGGCCGAGCGCTCGGCCGAGCGCTCGGCTGAGCGCTTGGCGGGGCGCTCCAAGCGAGCCGCGGAGCAGTCGACAGGGAGGAGCGTCTTAGGCGAACATCGTCCTGACACCGACCACCGCGACGGCGACCCCAAGCGTGACCGAGATCGCGACAAGGTACATGTGGACGGTGAGGAACTTCGTGGCCCGCCCCGACTCGTCCCGGGCCCGCGGATCCTTCATGATCCGGCGCAGGAACTGGGGCCACACGACGATGCTCCAGACTCCTGCCACGATCAGGAGCCAGGAGAGGGCTGCGGGCAGCTGCATCAGACGATCTCGCCCGCGAGCCAGGCCGCAGCCTGGGTGGCCTCGATGTTCAGCGCCTTGCCGACAAAGGGCTCAGCGGCCTGGGCGATCTTGCCGCCGAGGAGGGGGATCGAGCTCGAGACGGCGCCCGCGAGCTCGATGCGCGTGCTGGAACCGTCGGCCACGAGGCGCTGGGCGGCAGTGGCCTCGACCGGGGCGCCGGCAACCTTGACGGTGATGTTGGACTGGCGCGAATGGTCGGACTCGGGCGCGCCCCACGTCTCGACCTGCGTGACGTTCACGTATTCGCCGACGAACTTCTTCGCGAGGTCGGGGAGGCGACCGGTCGGGACCTGGCGGACGATCGTCGCGGTGAAGGCGGCCGCGGTGTCGCCGTCGACCGTGAATGACTCGAGCTTGCCGCCGACGAGCTCGCTGACGTGGCGCTGGAACGCCTCGTCGGCGAAGACCGCGACAACCTGCTCGACCGGGTAGTTCAGGGTGGTGGTGGCTTCGAGGGCCATGGAGTCCTTCCAATCTGTCTGGGCTCAGACGCCCCTGGGGGATGGGCGCCGTGACTATCCTAGGGGGCGCGACGCGCCCTCCGGGTCCAGAGCGCCGCCATCCCCGCGCCGATGAAGGCCCCGCATGTGTTCGCGAGAACGTCCCACACCGAGCCCGTCCGCTGCGGGAGGAAGAGCCACTGGGAGAGCTCGACGACGGTCGAGACGGAGCACGCGGCGGCGACCGCCCAGCGCACGCGGAAACCGAAGAGGACGGCGAGAACGCCGAACGGGACGAAGAACGCGACGTTCGCGAGCCACTCGAAGAGGTTGTAGCCGAACCATATCGGGACCCCGTGACGGTGCAGCCAGATGAACATCCGGGCGAGGGTCCCGGCCTCGGGCCGGTCGACGGGCGTCGGCCAGAAGACGACGCCCGCGACGAACGCGAGGTAGAGGCCTCCCATCGTCCGCAGCACGATCCGCCGCCGGGACGAGCCGACGCGCAGCGAATCGGGGGAAGCGGGGGAGGGGGCGTCCATGCGCCCATCGTAGGCGGCTTGGCCCGGGGTAGGCTTAACGCATTCCCCCGGGCTGCTCTCCAGTTCCGGGTTTCTGTGCTGCCCTGGGAGGTTCCCTGTGTCATCAAAGGCGCCGCGTTCGGTGGCATCGGATGTGCTGCCGACCGGATCGCTCGACGTCCTCCGCCCGTCGTCGCTCGAGGGACTGCGCCGCTCTCTCGCCGCGGACCCGACCATCGCGCGGCTCCGCGATTACGCGTCGAAGCCGGCAGATCGTCGCAGCCAGGACCTCCAAGTTGCGGCGCCCGCGGGCATGCGGCCCGTCATCATCGCCGAGATCCTCGACAGCCTGCCCGGGGGCGACGGCGTGCTGCTCGCCGTGACGGCCACGGAACGCGAGGCCGAGGACCTCGTCGACGCGCTCGGCGCCTACGTCGAGCCGGGGACGGCGGCCCTCTTCCCGAGCTGGGAGACCCTTCCGCACGAACGGCTGTCGCCCCGCTCCGACACCGTCGGCCGACGCCTCTCCGTCCTCCGCCGCCTCGCCCACCCCGAGGCCGACAGGCAGACGACGGCCGACAGGCAGACGACGGGGGAAGGCGGGCACAAGCCGCTGCGCGTCGTCGTCGCCCCCATCCGCGCGGTGCTGCAGCCGCTCGTCGCCGGGCTCGGCGAGCTGACCCCCGTCTCCCTCGCCGTCGGGCAGGACAAGCCCTTCGACGAGGTCGTCCGCGCCCTGGCCGCCGCGGCCTACGCCCGGGTCGACATGGTGACGCGCCGTGGCGAGTTCGCCGTCCGAGGCGGGATCATCGACGTCTTCCCACCGACCGAGGACCATCCGGTCCGCATCGAGTTCTTCGGCGACGAGGTCGAGCAGATGCGCTGGTTCGCCGTCGCCGACCAGCGCTCGCTCACCGGCCCGCACGTGCATCACCCCACCGTCCTGTTCGCGCCGCCCTGCCGCGAGCTGCTCATCACGCCGTCCGTCATGAGCCGCGCCGCCCGGCTCAAGGGCCAGCTCCCGGCCGCCGAGGACATGCTCGAGAAGATCGCCGGCGGCATCGCCGTCGAGGGCATGGAGTCCCTTGCCCCGCTCCTGGTCGACGCCATGGTCCCGTTTGTGGTGGAGCTGCCCGAGGGATCGGTCGCGCTCCTCCTCGAGCCGGAGAAGGTCCGCACGCGCGCCCACGACCTTGCCGCGACCAACGACGAATTCCTCGCCGCGGCCTGGGCCACGGCGTCCGACGGCGGGGCCGCACCGCTCGATCTGAGCGTCGCCGCGGGCGATGGCCAGGAAGCGGGCGAGCACGTGGGCCGCCTCGAGGACGCGAGCTTCGCCTCGCTCGCCGACACCCGCGCCGCCGCCGTCGCCCGCTCGATCTCGTGGTGGTCCGTGACGTCGCTCGGGGTCGACGAGGAGACCGTGCTCGACGTCGACGTCCTCTCGATCGCCGCACGGGAGCCGCGGGGCTACCGGGGCGACGTCGCCGAGATGACCGAGTTCATCGGGTCGCGGGTCGCAGACCAGTGGCGGATCGTCGTCGCCACTGACGGCCCCGGCCCGGCGCAGCGCCTCGCCGAGCTCTTCCACGACGCCGGCATCCCCTGCAGCCGTGTCGAGGGGCTCGCCCGCGAGCCCGAGCCCGGCATCATCGAGATCACGACGGCGACGGCGGGCAAGGGCTTCGTGCTCGACGGACTCAAGCTCGCGCTGCTGACCGAAGCCGACCTCCTGGGCCGCGCGAGCGCGGCCGGCACACGCGACATGCGGAAGATGCCCTCGCGCCGACGCAACGCCGTCGACCCCCTGCAGCTCCACGCGGGCGATTTCGTGGTCCACGAGCAGCATGGCATCGGGAAGTTCGTGGAACTCGTGCAGCGCCGGGTAGCCGGCGGCGGGCACAGCGCGGGGACGGACGCGACCCGCGAGTACCTCGTCGTCGAGTACGCTCCCGCGAAGCGCGGCGCGCCGGGGGACCGCTTGTTCGTCCCCACCGACCAGCTCGACCAGGTCACCCGCTATGTCGGCGGAGACGCGCCGACGCTGTCCAAGATGGGCGGCGCCGACTGGGCCGCGACCAAGTCCAAGGCCAAGAGGGCCGTCAAGGAGATCGCCGGCGAACTCATCCGCCTGTACTCGGCGCGCATGGCCTCGCGGGGCCACGCCTTCGGCCCTGACACCCCTTGGCAGCGCGAGCTCGAAGAGGCGTTTCCCTACATCGAGACGCCGGACCAGCTCACGACCATCAACGAGGTCAAGGCGGACATGGAGCGGGACATCCCCATGGACCGGCTCGTCTCGGGCGACGTGGGGTACGGCAAGACCGAGATCGCCGTGCGCGCCGCGTTCAAGGCGGTTCAGGACGGCAAGCAGGTCGCCGTGCTGGTTCCCACCACGCTGCTCGCCCAGCAGCACCACGAGACGTTCTCGGAGCGCTTCTCGGGATTCCCGCTCCGCGTGCGGGCGCTGAGCCGGTTCCAGGCCGGTTCCGAGGCGAAGGAGACGATCGACGGCCTCAAGAGCGGGAGCGTCGACGTGGTGATCGGGACGCACCGCTTGCTCTCGAAGGAGGTCGAGTTCAAGGACCTGGGGCTCGTGATCGTGGACGAGGAGCAGCGCTTCGGCGTCGAGCACAAGGAGGCGCTCAAGAAGATGCGCACCAATGTGGACGTCCTGGCCATGTCGGCGACCCCGATCCCGCGAACGCTCGAGATGTCCCTCACAGGCATCCGCGAGACGTCGACGCTCGCGACACCGCCCGAGGAGCGGCATCCGGTCCTGACCTATGTGGGCCCCTACACCGAGAAGCAGGTCTCGGCCGCGATCCGCCGTGAGCTCATGCGCGAGGGCCAGGTGTTCTTCGTGCACAACCGCGTCTCCACGATCGAGAAGACGGCGGCCGCCGTGCGGGAGCTCGTTCCCGAGGCGCGCGTCGAGGTGGCCCACGGGCAGATGTCGGAGGGGCGGCTCGAGCAGATCATCGTTGACTTCTGGGAGAAGCGGTTCGACGTGCTCGTCTGCACGACGATCATCGAGACAGGCCTCGACATCTCGAACGCCAACACGCTCATCGTGGACCGCGCCGACTCCTACGGGCTGTCCCAGCTGCACCAGCTCCGCGGGCGCGTCGGCCGCGGCCGCGAGCGCGCGTACGCGTACTTCCTGTACCCGTCGGAAAAGCCGCTCGGCGAGGTCGCACTCGAGCGGCTCAAGGCCGTCGCGGCCCACAACGAGCTCGGCGCGGGCATGCAGCTCGCCATGAAGGACCTCGAGATCCGCGGTGCGGGCAATCTCCTCGGAGGCGAGCAGTCCGGCCACATCGCCGGCGTCGGCTTCGACCTCTACATCCGGCTCGTCGGCGAGGCCGTCGCCGACTTCCGCGGAGAGTCCGAGGAGAAGACCGCCGAGATGAAGATCGAGCTGCCGGTCAACGCACACCTCCCGCACGACTACGTTCCGGGGGAGCGGCTCCGGCTCGAGGCGTACCGCAAGCTCGCGGCGGCCAACGACGACGCCGCCATCGCCGAGGTCATGGACGAACTGACCGATCGCTACGGCGAGCCGCCCGCGCCGGTGGAGAACCTCGCCGCCGTCGCCCGCTTCCGGGTGCGGGCGCGCGCGGCCGGACTGACCGACGTCGCCCTTCAGGGGAACATGGTGCGGTTCGCGCCCGCTGAGCTGCCCGAGTCGAAGCAGATGCGGCTCGCCCGCATGTACAAGGGGGCACAGTACAAACCTGCGCTCAACGCCGCCCTCGTGCCCAAGCCCAAGACCGCCGCGATCGGCGGCCGCGACCTCCAGGACAAGGAGATTCTCGACTGGGCCGACCAGGTGGTGACGGCCATCTTCACCGACTGACCGTTTCGGGTACGCCAACTCGGCCCCTAGCCCGTTTCGGGTACGCCAACTTGGGCTCTGGGGCGTTTCGGGTGCGCCAACTCGGGTTCTGGGGCGTTTCGGGTGCGCCAACTCACCCTCGATAACCTTGAGCGCGCAACGCATCGAGCACGAGTCTGATGATGTATGCGTCGCCGCGGGCCATGTCGTGCTTGGTGATCTTGACTTGGTTCCAGCCGGAGAACCTCGTCCGACGATCACGCCGTGCATCCATGGCGATCTGCTCGGGAGTCGTATGATGCTCGCCCTCGTATTCGAGGGCGGTGCGGAATTCCACATTGCCCAAGTCGACCCAGATTATTCCTCCCCAGGGGTCGACGACGGGGCAGTTGGGGATAAAACGAGGAAGCCCTGCCCGCTCAAGGATCTGACGGAGGTATGACTCTTGAGGGGAATCGACCCCGACGGCCAAGAGGTCCAAAGCGATGCGGCCGCGCCCGAGCCCAACGACGCGGTGCCGGCTCTCGACGAATGATCGCAGGTCCGAGAGCGGAACCAAGGCCGTGCGTGGGTGGTAGGTCCGCTCGTGCTCAGAAACAAGATAATCGCCCGCTGCAATGACGTCGTCCATCGTGAGTCGACGGATCCCGCAAAGGTCCAGCCACGTTCTCTCGGGGGTAGTCACCCGAGTTCCCGAGACCAGCGTCATCTCATCGGCCTTGAGCCTGAGGCGATGACCGCGGATTTCAGGCCGCCTCGGTTGGCCCAAACGATCTTTGGCGCCTGAATCCGCGATGGCGGCGCGCGAGAGATCCATGAGGCGAGGATCCTGCGCCCATGAGGGGAGCGGTATCTGGTAAACCATTGCTGCGCTGAAATGGCTTAGCGCCGTGGTCTCGTGGATCGCCGTGTAGGGACGCGCTCGCTGGAGCAGGCCCTGGAGCGCCAGTTCGGGAACTCGAATTCCTCGGCTCGGGCGGATGAGGTCGGGACCTTCGAGTCGCCGTCTGCTGATTCCGAGGCGGAGGGCCTCCTCGACGCTGAACGATGACTTTAGGAGCTTGTCGGGAAGGGGTTCGTGGGGCGACATGGCCTTATTCAGCCACAATGGGGACGAGCCTGCGTCGGCTTATCCACAGCTCAGAAGTTTCGGGTACAGAAACTCATTGGGGAGGAGTAGTCCAGCCTTGGGGAGGACCAGTCGGAACGACTCATCGGTGAACGAGAAATGCCCGGCCGAGACATCCTCGGCCGGGCATTTCTGTACCCGAAACGGTGGGGGAGGGCGTTAGCCGTACCCGAAACGGTGGGGGAGGGCGGTAGCCGTACCCGAAACGCTTGGGGGAGGGGGGAAGGCTTACTTGCGGTGCTCGCTGCCCGAGTCGGAGCGGCCGAGGAACGTCATCGGGATGAAGAAGGCGCCCACGAAGAACAGGATGAGGGCTGCCATCGGCCAGACGTTCGTGAAGTCGAGCCATGAGACGGCCACAACACCGGCCACGAAGATCGCGAGCATGACGACGAAGATGATGATGTTGCCGACGAGCGGGTTCTCGTTCTCGATCGGCCGGTTCTTGGCGTTCTCAGCCATGCTCTCTCTCCTCAAGTCCTTGGTTCGTCCGGCGCTCAGTATGATCCGGCCGCTGCGCCGCCGGTCACGATGGCCACACCGGAACTCGCGCCGATCCGGTTGGCACCCGCTGCAATCATAGCCCGCGCGTCCTCGAGGGTCCGTACGCCGCCCGAGGCCTTGACGCCGATGTGCGGCCCGACGGTGCGCCGCAGGAGCGCGACGTCCTCGATCGTTGCGCCCCCGCCGTTGAAGCCGGTGGACGTCTTGACGAAGTCGGCCCCCGCTTCGACCGCAGCCTCGCACGCGAGCACCTTCTGCTCGTCGGAGAGGAGCGCGGTCTCGAGGATCACCTTGAGGATGGCCGAGCTGCCGTGGACGGCCTCTGCTACGGCGCGCAGGTCGTCGATGAGAGCCCCGCGGTCGCTCGCACGGGCCGCGGCGATATCGAGGACGACGTCCACCTCGTGCGCGCCATCGAGCGTCGCCCCCCGCGCCTCGTAGACCTTGACGTCGGTTGGGGTTGCCCCGAGGGGGAACGCCGCGACGGAGCAGGTGAGGACGCCGCTTCCGCGGAGTGCCTTCGTGGCCGTCTTGACCCAGAGGGGGTTGACGCACACCGACTTGAAGCCGTATTCGACGGCTTCGCTGCAGAGCCGCAGGATGTCCGCCTCGCCCGCGGTCGGCTTGAGGAGGGTGTGGTCGATGAAGCCAGCGATGTCCGCGGGCCTGAGGGGCCCAGCCCCAAAGGAAACAGGCCCAGAGGAAGCAGTCCCAGAGGAAACAGGCCCAGAAGGCACAGGCTCGGAAGACACGGCGGCGTCCTTTCGAATCGGGTCTTCCCATACTGGCACAGCGGACCAGCCCTGACGGGACCCCTCACCTAACGCCGTTCGACGCGCAGACGATAGCCCCGCTTCACGACCGTCTGTACGAGGTCGGCCGAGGGGAGGGCGTTGCGCAGACGGTTGACTGCCATGTCGAGGGCGTGGCTCGATCCGCTCTGCGACAGGAGTCGCGCGAGGGCGTCGCGGGGCACGACGGCCCCTCCGGCGTCGAACAGCGCCCGGAACAGCAGCATCGCTGCCGGCGGGAGGCAGAGTTCTTCTCCCCCTACCGACAGGGTGCGCCCGCGCAGCTCGACCGGGCCCGAGGGGGTCTCGAGCCTCCGGACCTGCCGCCGGGAGAGGTTGTCGGTCACGAGCTTGATGAGTGCGCCCATGCGGAACCGGTCGGGGACCCAAGGCCGGAGCCCGGCGGCCTCGAGCGGCGCGGCCGTGACGGGGCCGACGGCGGCCGTCGCGACTCGCTGCCGGAAGGCGGCGAGGAGCTGGGCATAGAGGCCGAGCTCGTGAGCAGCGCTGAAGAGCGCATCGACGGCTGGCGCGCTCGTGAAGGTCACGACGTCGAGTTCGCCCGCGCAGACGGCTTCGATGAGCGTCTCGAGACGGTCCTCGCCCTCGGGCCTCACCCAGCGATAGGGGGTGACGGTGATGAGTTCGGCCCCCGCACGCCGGAGCCGCTCGAGCTGGCCGCCGTCGGTGTAGCCGTGGAGCTGGATGACGACGCGTTTGCCGTCGAGCCGGCCGCCCCCGTCACGAAGGACGAGATCGACGAGCGTCGCCGTCGTCTCGTCGTTGGAGATGCCGACGTCGGCAAGCCCCGCGGCCCGCACCGCACCGCGTGCCTTGGGCCCTCGCACGTAGAGCGCGGCGGCGCTCAGCGCCTCCTGGAGGTCGTCGCCGAGCCCCGCGGCGTCGGCGACGTCGAGCCAACGGCGCATGCCATACGCGGTGGTGACGATGCAGATGTCGGGGCGCACCGCAATCGTGCGCCTCGTGTCCTCGATGACGCCGAGGTCCTGATCGACGGGCGCGATCGTGAGGACCGGCGCGTGAAGCACTTCCGCCCCCCGACGCTCGAGCGCCTCGATGAGGTCCTCGGCGCGCCGGTGCGCCGTCACGCCGACCCGGAAGCCCTTGAGCAGGGTCTCCAGCTCGGCTTCCCGCGTCAGGCTGTCTTCTGCCAGTGTGGCGCTCATGGCCGGTGCTGCTCCCTTCATCGTCGGTTCGTCAACCGTCGCCTCGCCCATCCTCGGTTCACCGTCCCCCTCCATGCTCCCAGCCTCCGCTCATGCGATGAGCGCATCCGCGAGTTCGCGCAGTCCGAGCCCGTCGGCGTCACCCCGGAGGGGGCCAGCGGCGCGGACCACTTCTCCGATCACGATCACCGCGGGGTTCCCGCAGGCGCCGGTGTCCGCCTCCGCGTGCCCGAGGTCCGTCACCGTGGTCCGCTGCCCCGCCTGGTGGCCGCGTTCGACGACGGCGAGCGGCGTCCGGACCGGCAGGCCGGCGCGGCGCAGCCCAGCGGCGAGATGCGGGAGGTTCGCGATGCCCATGAGGACGACCAGCGTCCCCCCGGCGGCCGCGAGGCCCGCGAGGTGCGTGTGCTCGTCGGACGTGAGGGGGGCGTGGCCCGAGATCACCGTGAAGGAGTGGCTCACCTCGCGGTGGGTCACGGGGATGCCGGCGGCGGCGGGCACGGCGATCGAGCTCGAGATGCCGGAGACGACGCGCACCGGAACCCCCGCCGCCGCGCACGCCTCGACCTCCTCGGCGCCGCGGCCGAACACGAAGGGGTCGCCGCCCTTGAGCCGCACGACGTTGAGTCCCCGCCCGTCCGCGCCGTCCCGAGCGTGCTCGACGAGCAGCCGGTTGATCTCTTCCTGCGGCACTTTGTGGTGCCCCGGGAGCTTTCCGACGTCGACGAGTTCCGCCGTCGTGAGCCGTCCGAGCTCGCGCCACGGCGGGAGCCGATCGAACAGGACGACGTCGGCGTCCCGCAACGCTTCGACGGCGTCCAGGGTGAGGAGGCCATGCGAGCCCGGCCCCCCGCCCACGAGCGTCACCCGTCCACGCCGGCCTGCGGCCGGCTCCCGGACGATCGGCACCCCCGCGCTGCGGTAGTGGTCGAGCACCGGAGCCCACTCGTCGTCGTGCGCGGCCCCTGCCGCACTCCCTGCCGAAGAACTGCGGACGACGGCGACGAGCCCCGGGCGCGCGGGAAGCCCGACGGCGGCCCGGAACGCGGCGGGCGAGTCGAAGTGGGCCACGGACGCCGCCGCCCGGCGGTAGCGCAGGAGGGCTTGCCGCGCCCGGTCGGCCTCGCCCAGAAGGACGACGGCGGTCCCGTCGAGAGCGATCTCAAGCTGCATGTCAGACCTCCTCAGCCTGCGGAGAGATGGCAGCGCGGACGGGGATGGTCGCGCCGAGGGCGACCCGCTCGGCTGGTGTCGCCGGACGGATCTGGTCGCGCTCGGCGACGTGGACGATCGAGTCGTCGGCCGCGTCGGGTGCGTTGACGAACGAGCGGAAGCGGCGCAGTCGCTCGGGGTCCTTGAGGGTGGCCGCCCACTCGTCCTCGTACGATTCGACGTGGCGCGCCATCGCCTCTTCGAGGTCGGCGGCGATCCCGAGCGAGTCTTCGACGACGACCTGACGAACGTGCTCGAGGCCGCCGTCGAGCTCTTCCTGCCAGCGGGCGGTCCGCTGCAGGCGGTCGGCGGTGCGGATGTAGTACATGAAGTAGCGGTCGATGTACTTGATGAGCGTTTCGTCGTCGAGGTCCTTGGCGAGGAGCTGCGCGTGGGCTGGAGTCGCGCCGCCGTTGCCGCCGACATAGAGGTTCCATCCGTCGGCCGTCGCGATGACGCCCACGTCCTTGCCGCGGGCCTCCGCGCATTCCCGCGCGCATCCGGAGACGCCGAGCTTGAGCTTGTGCGGACTCCGGAGGCCCCGGTAGCGCAGTTCGAGCTGGATCGCCATGCCCACGGAGTCCTGCTGCCCGTACCGGCACCACGTCGACCCGACGCAGCTCTTCACCGTGCGCAGGCTCTTGCCGTAGGCCTGGCCGGATTCCATCCCGGCGTCGATGAGCTCCTTCCAGATCTCGGGGAGCTGCTCGAGCCGTGCGCCGAACAGGTCGATGCGCTGGCCGCCCGTGATCTTCGTGTAGAGGCCGTACTTCTGCGCGACGGCGGCGATCACCCCGAGCTTCTCGGGCGTGATCTCGCCGCCCGGGATGCGGGGCACCACGGAGTACGTGCCATCCTTCTGCATGTTCGCGAGGGCGCGGTCGTTCGTGTCCTGAAGCGTCCCGCGACCGCCGTCGAGCACGTAGGCCGAGTGCTGCGACGCGAGGATCGAGGCAATGGTGGGCTTGCAGATGTCGCAGCCCGCCCCCCTGCCGTAACGGTCGAGGATGTCCTCGAAGGAGGTGAGCTGGAGGACGCGGATCGCGTCGAACAGCTCTTGGCGGGAGAGCTCGAAGTGCTCGCACAGGGCCTTCGAGACGGTCACCCCGGACTTCTGCAGCTCCTTCTCGAGGAGCTTCTTGATCATGGGCACGCATGAGCCGCACTGGGTCCCCGCGCGAGTGCAGGCCTTGAGGCCCGCGACGTCGCGCACCGGCTCCTTCCCCTCACACGTGCCGCAGGCGTTCACCGCGTCGCGCAGTGTTCCCGCCGCGACATTGTTGCAGGAGCACAGGATCGCGTCGTCGGGCAGCTCGGTCTCGGGGGCCTCTCCGCCGCCCGCGGCGGAGAGGAAGGCGCCAGGCTCGGCCGGGAGCTCCCGCCCGAGGAGCGGCCGGAGGCTCTGGTACGGCGCGGCGTCCCCGACGAAGATGCCCCCGAGGAGCGTGGTCGCATCGTCCGTCGTCACGATCTTCTGGTAGACGCCCCGGGCGGGGTCCGCGTAGACGATCTCGAGCGCGCCCGGCTCCTTGGCGAGAGCGTCGCCGAAGCTCGCGACGTCGACTCCTGAGAGCTTGAGCTTCGTGGCCGTGTCGAAGCCGGGGAACGTCGCTTTGCCGCCGTGCAGACGGTCGGCCACGATCTCGGCCATCGTGTTGGCCGGTGCCACGAGCCCGAGGCACATCCCGCTGAAGCTTGCCACCTCGCCGATCGCCCACACGCGCTCGACGCCCGTGCGGCACGCGTCGTCGATCACGACGCCCCCGCGCGGGCCGAGCTCGAACGTCGGCTTTCCCGACGCGGTCGCCTCGTCCGTCGTCGCCGCCTCCACCGTGGCGCGGATGAGCTCGTCGCGGGGCCGGACGCCGATCGCGACGATGACGAGGTCAGCAGGGATGACGCGCTCGTCCGCCATCAGGACTCCGGTGACCTTCCCGCCGTCGGCCCCGTCCGCGGATTCGACGACTACCTCGGAGGGGAACACGCCACCGTGGACGTCGAAGCCCTTCGCCTCGATGAGGCGCCCGAGGGCCTGGCCAGCGCCCTCGTCGAGCTGGGTGTTCATGAGCCACGGCGCGCCGTTGATGACGACGGCCTTGGCGCCGAGGTCTTGCGCACCGGCCGCGGCTTCGAGGCCCAGGAGGCCACCGCCGATGACGGCGACGACCGGCTGCCGGCCCAGTTCGTCCGCGAGCCGCCGGATTTCGCGGCGCAGGAACCAGACGTCGTCGAGCGTGCGGTAGACGTGGCTCTTGTCAGCGCCCCGGATCGGGAGGCGCGCGGCGTTGGAGCCCGTGGCAAGGACCAGCTCGTCGTAGGGGTGCCCGTGAAGCTGACCCCGGGCGTCCTCGGTGTAGACCACCCGGGACTCCGTGTCGACGCGGACCGCCTTCGCCCCCGTCCGGAGCTCAACGCCAGGGGTGTCCCACATGCTCGCGTCGCCGAGGGTGAGGTCGACGTCGGCGAGGAGCGCCTTGGACAGTGCGACCCGGTCGTAGGGGAGATGGGCTTCCTCGGTCAGCGCCGTGACCTCGAATCCCTCGAGACCCCGGGCAGCCATGGCGTCGACGAAGCGGTGGGCGGCGGGGCCGCCGCCGACGACGACGACGCGCCGCGGGGCCCCAGCCGGGCCGGGCTCGATGGGGGTGGGCATGCTCACGTGGTGCCTTCCGTTGAAGGGCGCCGGCCAGTCCGGCGGGGTTTCCTCCAGCGTAGGAAGGGGCGATTTCGCGTCAGTTGCCCTCGTGTAACGGTGGATTAACTTCGCTGTCACGAGCATGTTTCCGCATCAGTGAGGCCGGTTTTACTTCGGTGTGACACAGCTTCAACCCGGGCGAAACGAGGCGTTCCGTAGCGTTGAGGCATGACGATCACAGCCCCTGCACTGGCCCTGACGGACGACGTGGACACTCTCGAAGCTGCCGCCGGGAACGTTCTGCCAACCTGGCACAGCGTGTGCAACCTGGACGACCTCGAGCCCAACTGGGGCGAGGCCGCGCTCGTCGCGGGACGGCAGGTCGCCGTCTTCCGCCTCTCCACGGGTGACGTCTACGCGGTCGACCAGCGCGACCCCGCCACCGAGGCGCACGTCATGGCCCGCGGCATCGTGGGCTCGCGCGGGGACCGCCCCACGATTGCCTCCCCGCTCCACAAGCAGGTCTACGACCTGCTCACCGGCGAGCGGCTCGACGGCAGCGGGGCCCCCCTCGCGGCCTTCCCCGCACGCGTCGTGGACGGGATCGTCCAGATCGCGGCGTGAGGGGCCCTCAGAGCCCGAGCGCCTCGCGGATGTCCTCGAGCGCGGCGTCCATCGTCTGGCGGGCCGCCGCCTGGGCGTCTGCCAGCTCGGCCGAGCTGTCGACCGGGCGGATCACCTCGACGTAGCACTTGAGCTTGGGCTCGGTTCCGCTGGGACGCACGATGACCCGGGTAGCGTCCCGGGTGATCCAGACCAGTCCCTCGGTGGGAGGCAGCTCGGCCGAGCCTTCCGAGAGGTCCGCCGCCGTCTCGACGGGGGACTCCGCGAAGGCGGCCGGCGGATTCTCGCGGAGCCGGACCATCATGGCGTCGAGCAGTCCCAGATCCGCGACACGGACGCTCAGCTGGTCGGTCAGGTGCACCCCGTGGAGCACCTGCAGCGCGTCGAGCCTGTCGAGGACGGACTCGCCGTGGGCCTTCGCGTCGGCCGCGAGTTCAGCGAGGAGCAGAGCGGCCGAGATGCCGTCCTTGTCCCTCACGATCTCCGGCGCGACGCAGTAGCCGAGCGCCTCTTCGTAGCCGTACGTGAGACCAGGGACGCGTGAAATCCATTTGAACCCGGTCAGCGTCTCCCGGTGCTCGATCCCAGCAGCCTGCGCGATGCGCCCGAGCAGCCGGGACGAGACGATCGAGTTCGCGAAGACGTAGCGCGGGGCGTCAGCTCCCTCGCCCGACTGGGCACCCCCATCGGCCAGCCCGAGGCGCCGGACGATGTGGGCCCCGAGCAGCGCGCCCACCTCGTCGCCGCGGAGCATGCGCCATTCGTGCGTCACGGGATCGGGGACGGCCACGGCACACCGGTCCGCGTCCGGGTCGTTCGCGATCACGATGTCCGCGTCCACTCTGATCGCCGTCTCGAACGCCAAGTCGAGCGCGCCCGGCTCCTCGGGGTTCGGGAAGGCGACGGTGGGGAAGCCAGGATCCGGCAGGGCCTGCTCCTCGACCATGGTCACCTCAGCGAAGCCCGCCTCGCGCAGGAGCCCGAGCGCCGTCGTTCCCCCGACCCCGTGCAACGGCGTCAGGACGATCTTGAGGTCGCGCGCGGGGAACAGGTCCGGGCGGGCGAGACCAGCGACGCTCGCGCGGTACTCGGCGGCGATATTGGGAGTGAGGACGGTCCAGCCGGAGTCGGCGAGCGGAATGTCCTCCACCGCGCCCACGCTGTCGATCAGCTCTGCGATCTCGGCGTCGATGGGTGCGACGATCTGCGCGCCCCGCCCCTCGTCGTCGACCGCCCGCCCGCCGAGGTACACCTTGTACCCGTTGTCCTGGGCGGGATTGTGGCTCGCCGTGACCATGACCGCTCCATCGCAGCCGAGGGCGCGCACGGCGTAGGCAAGCACCGGGGTCGGCAGGGCGGCGGGCAGGAGGAACGTCTGGATTCCGGCCGCCGTGAAGATCGCCGCGGTGTCGAGGGCGAACGCGTGCGAGTTCTTGCGGGCGTCGAAGCCGACGACGGCGCGTGGCCGGTCGCCCGAGGGGTGCCCGCTCACGCGCCCGAGGATGAACTCCGCGACGCCGGCCGCGGCCCGCCGGACCACGACCCGGTTCATCCGGTTCGGCCCCGGGCCCAGTGCGGCGCGAAGCCCGGCTGTCCCGAACTCGAGCGGGCCACCGAACGCGTCGGCGAGTTCCTGGGACGCTGCGGCCTGTCCCTCGGCGGCCTGCTCGACCATGGCGCGAAGCTGTGCGGCCGTCTCGGGGTCCGGGTCCGCGGCCTCCCACGCTTCAGCGCGAGCTCGCAGCCCTTCGAATTCTGCCGGTGAGGTGCTCATGGGAACCCTTCAGATCTTCGCGATGACGTCGGCAAGGAGCCTCGAGATGCGCGGGCCTGCGGCTTGCCCGGCCGCGAGCACTTCCTCGTGGCTCAAGGGGGTGGGGCTGATCCCGGCGGCGAGGTTCGTCACGAGGGAGATGCCGAACACCTCCATGCCGACGTGCCGAGCGGCGATGGCCTCGAGCGCGGTCGACATGCCGATGAGGTCAGCACCGATCCGGTGCGCGTACTGCACCTCGGCGGGCGTCTCGTAGTGCGGCCCCGGGAACTGTGCGTACACGCCTTCCCCGAGGGACGGGTCGATGCCGCGGGCAAGATCGCGCAGGCGCGGCGAATAGAGGTCCGTGAGGTCCACGAACGTTGCCCCCTCGAGAGGGGAGGTGGCCGTGAGGTTGATGTGGTCGCTGATCAGGACGGGCGTTCCAGGGCGCCATGCGGGGTTGAGGCCCCCGCAGCCGTTGGTGAGGACGAGAACCGAGCACCCGGCCGCCGCCGCTGTGCGCACCCCGTGGACCACGGAACGAACTCCCTTGCCCTCGTAGTAATGCGTCCGGGCGCCGAGGACCAGGGCACGCTTCCCGTTGGGCAGGAGCACGGAGCGGATGGTCCCGACGTGCCCTACGACTGCAGGGGCCGAGAAGCCCGGGACTTCCTCCGAGGGAACGGTGGCCGTGACCTCTCCGATGAGGTCCGCCGCGCCGCTCCAGCCGGAGCCGAGGACGAGGGCGATGTCGTGCGAGGCCACGCCGGTGGCCTCGGCAAGATGGTCCGCGGCGGCTTGGGCCAGCTCGAAGGGCTCGGAAGTCGTCACAGGTAGAAACCTACCAACGCCACTGCGCGCGTGGCACACCGCACGGGGAGGCGTGCGCCACATCACGCGGGCCTGTGCTCTGGGAGGTGGTGGAGCGCGGGACGGGCAGGCAGAATGGGTATCCGTGACGACGAACCCCGACTTCAGCGTGCCCCACATCGCAATTCTGGGAGGCGGCCCTGGGGGCTACGAGGCCGCCTCCGTGGCAGCCTCCCTCGGAGCCCGAGTGACCGTCGTCGAGCGCGCCGGGCTCGGCGGGTCCGCCGTGCTGACGGACGTCGTGCCGTCGAAGACGCTCATCGCGACGTCTGATCTCATGACCCGCGTCGAGGAGGCCTCCGCGCTCGGCGTCCGCTTCGGCGAGCACGACGGCCAGCCAGTCAAGCGAGTTGACATCCGCGCCGTCAACGCGCGTCTCCTCGGCCTGGCCCGTCAGCAGTCGGAGGACATCCGGGCGGGCCTCGAGCAACTCGGGGTGCGCCTCGTCATGGGCGAGGGGCGCCTGGCCGAGCAGCACACGATCGAGGTCGCGACCGAGGACGGCATCGAGCGCATCGAGGCGGACGCCGTCATCCTCGCCGTGGGGGCCCATCCTCGCGAGCTTCCGACCGCGCGGTACGACGGCGAGCGGATCCTCAACTGGACCCAGATCTACACGCTCGAGGAACTCCCCGAGCACCTTATCGTCGTCGGTTCCGGCGTCACGGGGGCCGAGTTCGCCTCCGCCTACAACGGGCTCGGGGCGAAGGTCACGCTCGTGTCCTCGCGCGACCGGGTGCTCCCCGGATCCGACGAGGATGCGGCCGAGCTGCTCGAGAAGGTCTTCGCTCGGCGCGGTGTCAACGTCCTCTCGCGGTCCCGTGCGGCCGCCGTCGAGCGCACGGGCGACGGCGTCGCCGTCGTCCTCGGGGACGGCACCAAGGTGACGGGCTCGCATTGCCTCGTGTGCGTGGGCTCGATCCCGAACACCGCGAACATCGGGCTCGAGGAGGCGGGGATCGCGCTCTCTGAGAGCGGCCACATCAAGGTCGACGGCGTCTCCCGCACCACCGCGATCAACGTCTACGCCGCGGGGGACTGCACCGGCGTCCTCGCGCTCGCCTCGGTCGCGGCCATGCAGGGCCGCATCGCGGTCGCCCACTTCCTCGGCGACCAGACGACGCCCCTCAATCTCAACTACGTCGCCTCGAACATCTTCACGTCCCCGGAAATCGCATCCGTCGGCGTCTCCGAGGCGGACGTCGCGAGTGGGAAGGTCCCGGGCGACATCGTGACGCTGCGCCTCAAGAGCAACGCGCGCGCCAAGATGCGCAACACGACCGACGGGTTCGTGAAGATCATCGCCCGCAAGGGGACTGGCACGGTGATCGGGGCCGTGGTCATGGGCTCGAACGCCTCAGAGCTCATCTTCGGCCTCGCACTGGCCGTCGAGCAGAAACTCCACGTCGACGACGTCGCCGGAACGTACGCCGTGTACCCCTCGCTCTCCGGCTCGATCTCCGAGGCTGCGCGACGGCTGCATGTGCACATGTGAGGGCAGCCGGTCGCGGGCGCCGAGTGGTCAGACGGAACGGTGCTGCTCCAGCATGGGGCACTCGAACACTGAGCCGAGCCCGTTTCCGACTGCGTTCAAGTACCGCACGATGATCCCGTAGGAGGTCAGGAGGCCCGTGGTCGTATAGGGGATGTCCTGTTCCGCGCACTCACGCCGGATGAGGATCTCGGCGCGGTGCAGCGCCGGGCGCGGCATGGTAGGGAAGAGGTGGTGCTCGATCTGGCGGTTGAGGCCCCCCATGAACACGTCCATAAAGCGGCCGCCCGCGACGTTGCGCGAGGCGAGGACTTGGCGGGTGAGGAAGTCTGCCTTCGAGGAGGCAGGGAAGATCTTCATCCCCTTGTGGTTGGGGGCGAAGGTGGCGCCCATATAGAGGCCGAAGATCCCTTGCTGGACCCCTAGGAACGCTGCTGCGATTCCCGGCGAGAGCAGCCAGAACGCCAAGGCTGGCACGGCGCTCACGCGGGCGGCAAGGATCGCGAGCTCCACGGCCCGGCGCTCCACCGGGGCTCGGCGCAAGAGGAACTTGAACGAGTCGACCTGCAGGGCAATCCCCAAGAACGGAAGGAAGGGGAAGAGCAGGAAGCCCTGGTGCCGGGTGAAGAATCGGAAAGCGCGGGGGCGTGCGGCTGCCACGGCGTCATGGAATGCGATCATTCCGGGCTTGATGTCCGGGTCCTGGCCGATCACGTTGGGGTTTGAGTGATGCCGCGAGTGCTTCTGCTGCCACATGGCGTAGCTGATGCCGGTGAATCCGTTGCCGACAATCCGGGCGGACCACTCGTTGACTCTCCACGACGTGAAGACCTGCCGGTGGGCCGCCTCATGCGCCAGGAATCCGAACTGGGTCATCAAGATGCCGAGCCCGGCCGCGATCAGCAGTTGGAACCATGTCGAACCCAGCAGGGCGAACCCCGTCCAAGCGACTGTCCACGCTGTGGCGAGGATGGTGAAGAGCACGATGTAGTAGCCGCGGCGGCGCTCGAGGAGACCCGACTCCCGCACTTCCTTCTGGAGGGCCAAATACCTGTTGGTTACCGGATTTGCGCGCCTGCGCCCACTTGTTTCGTCGTGCTGATCCATGATTTGTCGAACCTCCCCGGGGCAGCGCAACATTCAGTCTTCGCGCAATTTCCCCCTCCGCTCAGGTTACGCCTGCTTGTCTTCGGCGTCTTGGCTTCGCGCAGCCTTCTCCTGCCGGACAAATTCTTTCTCATCGATTTTCGGAGCCAGTTTCAGGCGGTGGATGGGACAATGGAGAAAGGGACATCCCGGAGCCAACCTGGCATTCCGGATTCGTCCCCCTCTAAGGAGGGGATCCTCATGGGCCCCATCGCTCTGACAGTCCTCATCGTCGTCATCGTTGTAGTGCTCATCGTCGCGAGGATGTCGATTCGCATCGTCCGGCAGTACGAGCAGGGCGTCCTGTTCAGGCTCGGCCGCGTCGTTGGGGTCCGGATGCCCGGGTTCCGCCTCATCATCCCGATCATCGACCACCTGCCGCTCGTGAGCCTGCGGATCGTGACCATGCCTATCCAGTCGCAGGGGATCATCACCCAGGACAACGTGAGCGTCGACGTCTCGGCTGTCGCCTACTACCGGGTCGTCGATGCGGTGAAGTCGGTTGTCGCCATCGAGAACGTGGCAGCCGCAATCAACCAGATCGCGCAGACCACGCTGCGGAAGGTCGTCGGCCGTCACACGCTCGACCAGACCCTTTCGGAGACCGAGCGCATCAACGGGGACATCCGCGAGATCCTCGACGTCCTCACGACCGACTGGGGTGTCGAAGTCACTCTCGTCGAGCTGAAGGACATCCAGCTGCCCGAGACGATGAAGCGGGCCATGGCGCGCCAGGCCGAAGCCGAGCGGGAGAAGAGGGCGAAGATCATCGCGGCGGAGGGCGAAGCCATCTCCGCTACAGCTCTGGGTCAGGCCTCAGACACGATGATGGCCCACCCGCTCGCCCTGCAGCTGCGCAATCTGCAGAGCCTCGTGGAGATCGGCGTCGACAAGAACACCACGGTGGTCTTCCCCGCACCGCTCATGAGCACCATCGGAGAGCTCTCCGCGTTCCTCGCGAGGGAGAACCAGGCCGCATCGTCGGCGGACGGGAAGACTCCTATCAGGGCCGCCTGAGCCACCTCGGGCTGAGGGGCCGAAGCGCGAGCGTAGACTGAAGAAGAAGCCCCAAGGGGGCTTCGTTCGGGCCTGTCT
>NZ_DAIUJO010000037.1:0-11953 GCF_036848755.1 Sinomonas sp.
ATCGCCTCCGCTGCGCTCGGCGCGAGGTCGACGAGTGCGCCCGCGACCTCGATCCCGTGCTCGGCCAGCTCTTCCGGCGTCGCGAGGATGCGGCCGGCAACGGCTACGACGGGGATCCCGCGTTCCCGAGCACGGTCTGCAAGGGCGATGGGCGCCTTGCCCGTGAGCGACTGCCCGTCGAGCGAGCCCTCGCCGGTGATCACGAGATCGGCGCCGTCGAGCTGGGCGTCGAGGCCGACGAGGTCGGCTACGAGTTCGAAGCCGCTCTCAAGCTCGGCGTCCGTGTAGGCGAGGAAGGCCGCAGGGAAGCCGCCGGCGGCCCCGGAGCCGGGAACGTCGACGTCGCGCCCCGTTGACTCGGCGAGGACGCGGGCCCACGTGCGGAGGCCGGCATCGAGCGCCTCGACAGTCTCGGGATCGGCTCCCTTCTGCGGACCGAAGACGTACGCCGCGCCGTCCGGTCCCGTCAGGGGATTGCGGACGTCGACGGCGATCCGGAACCGGGTGCGGGCAAGCCGGGGATCGAGGGCGGAGGCGTCGACGGCGACGACGTCGGCGAGCGCCGCCCCACCGAGCGGAACGACGTTGCCAGCAGCGTCGAGGGGCGTGAGTCCGAGCGCGCGAAGGGCCCCCGAGCCGCCGTCGGTCATGGCCGAGCCGCCGAGCCCGAGGACGATCTCGGTGGCACCGGCGTCCAGCGCGGCCGCGATGAGCTGGCCGGCTCCGTACGAATGGGCGCGGCGCGCAGTCTCCACAGTGGGCTCGCTCTCGAGGACCGCGAGGCCTGAGGACTGGGCGGTCTCGATCACCGCCGTGGTGCCCTTGAGGGCCCAGGAGGCACCGACGGGTCGCAGGATGGGGCCGACGACCGCATTGTTCCTCTCCTCGAAGCCAGCCGCGACGCCTGCCTCGAGGGTGCCCTCCCCGCCGTCGGCTATGGGAACCCTCGTAATCTGGGCATCCGGGTAGACGCTCAGGGCGCCCTCGGCCATCGCATCGGCGGCCTCGGCCGCGGTGAGGGAGCCCTTGAACTTGTCCGGGGCGATCAGAATGCGCATTCCACCATCCTGCCAGTCCCGACGGAACAGGGCGGAGTGTTTCGAGGGGCCAAGGGTGATTCAATCGTCCCCGTGGAGACCAACCGCGTCGAGGCGTTCAGCGACGGCGTCATGGCCATCGCCATCACCATCATGGTGCTCGAGCTCAAGACGCCCGACACCCCGGACCTGCACGGCGTAGCCCAAGTCCTGCCCACGTTCCTCACCTACGTGCTCAGCTTCATCTATATAGGCATCTACTGGAGCAACCATCACCATCTGATGCACCTGAGCGACAGGGTGGACGGGGGGGCGCTCTGGGCGAACCTCAATCTGCTCTTCTGGCTCTCGATCGTGCCGTTCACGACCCGATGGATGGACGAGAGCAGCCTGAGCCCGCTGCCCGTTCTCGTATACGGAATGAACCTCTTGCTCGCGGCCATTGCGTACACGATCCTCCAGGCGAGGCTCATCAGGCTCCAAGGCGCGGAAAGCCGGCTTGCGCGCGCGATCCAGAACGACGCGAAGGGCAAGTGGTCCCTCGCGCTGTACGTGCTGGGGTGCCTAGGAGCCTACGTCTCGGTATGGATCAGCGCCGCGGCCTACGTGGCGGTCGCGGCGATCTGGATCGTGCCGGACCGGCGGATCGAGCGGGCGGTCTCCGGCGGAGACGAGTAGGGGGCGGCAGGTCAACCCTGCCGCCCCCTACGCCAAGGGATCAGTGCTGGGGAAGGACCTTCGTGCCCTCGATCCGGACGGCCTGGAGCGCATTCACGTTGAGGCCGAGCTCGCGGAGGATGGTCGGGGCGATCTGGGTGGTCTCCACCGTGCTCGTCACAGTCGACGCCAAGGAGTCGGTGCCCTGGGAGACGACGATCGGCACGTGCCGGTCCTCCGGGTCCGCGCCGCCGTGCTCGGCGATCTTCTTGGTGCCGCCCGTGTAGACGACGCCGTGCTGGACGATGCCGAAGATGTCCGGAATCCGGGAGTCGGCTGCCGAGGTATGGAAGAAGTCCGCGACCTGCGAGCCCGCGTAGACGGTCGTGAGGCCCGAGCCCTGGACGGTGAGGGGCGAGCCGCTCACGTTGTTGCCCGCGGCGGAGTGCGAGAGCAGATACTGCTTGGCGAAGTCCGCCGCCGCCTGGGTGTGCTGGGTCAGCCAGAGCTGCATGACGTCGTCGTCCGTCGAGAACGCGACGAGGTCGCTCGAGTGGCCAGCCGCGCGCCAGGCTGCGTTGAGCCCGTCGATGATCGGCCCGTCGTCGACGCGCTTGAGCGAGGCCGAATCGGTCGGCGACTGGCCGTGCTTCGCGGAGAGGATGACGGTCGTCTTCTTCGCGTCAGGGGTCTTTGCGATCGCCGCGGTCATCTGGCCGACCTCGGTGTTGATGTAGTCGAGGGCCCGCGTGAGGAGGGGGCCCGGAGTAACGCCGTCTGCGAGGTAGCCTCCGGCGAGGCCGTCGGAGGACGGAAGCTTCTGGGCCGTCGAGACGGTCTGGAAGTTCATGCCGAAGATGCCGGGCTCGCCCGCCTTCTGGGCGCCCGAGTGATCCTTGCCCGCGATTTCGTTGAGCACGGCCTGGACCTTGTACGTGTCGTACTGCTGGGTCGCGGCGTTGTCCGTGGTCCAGTCGCCCGTGTAGCCGGCGATGGAGGAGTCCGAGTTGATCTCGGGCGCGAAGAGGTCATCGATGCCCGTCCCGGAGGGTCCGCTCAGGATGTCGTACGCGACGTGCTTGTCCGACCACGCCGTGTTCAGGCCGGCCTGCTTGGCGACTTCGAAGACCGTGTTCACCTTGAGGTACTGGTTCGGGTACACGGGCTTGCAGGTCGTGGGGTCGACCGGGAGGGCGGCGGGGTTGAGGAGCGACTTCGCGTTCCCCGTCATCTGGAGGATGCTGTTCGGCAGTCCGGCGAGGCCCTGGCCGGCATCGAGCGCATTCTGGTTGAGGTCCGCGGCCTCGGTGTAGGCGACCTCGGCGCCCGGGGTCGCGCCCGCGCAGTTCGTGGTGCCGGCCGGCAGGAGAGCCCGGTTGTACGTGTCATCGTAGTAGACGCCGGTCGTGCCGGGGTTGCCGCCGGTGACCTGGGCGACCATGCCGGGGAACGAGTCCGACGGGATGGGCGTCTGCGCGTTCGTATAGCTCGTGCCATGGCCGACGAGCGCCGCGAGCGCGGACGTCGGGTGGGTCTTGACGTACCAGTCGAGGTCCGACTGGTGCAGGCCGTCCACCGAGAGGAGCAGCACGTGCTTGTCGGAGTTGGCGCGCTGCGCCGTGGCCGCCGTCGGTGCCGCGACGGCGGCGGACGCGGCGGCCGTCGCGGCGAGGGCCGCGCCGAGCACGGCCGCGGCGGCGCGCTTCGTAGTGGTCTTCATGATTCTCCGTTCCGGCGCCCGCAGCGCCTCATGCCTCCGGCCCCCTGAGGGCCCCGGAGCGATCGTGCCAGCCCGGAACGAACGGGCGACGGCGTAGGGCAGCCCCATCCGGAGAGTTCTCCGAGAATTCCGCGGCGTTTTGCCGTCCTCCCCGGAGACTCCCAGCGAACTCGGGGCAATTTCCCCTTGTTCTCCGGAAGAGGCCGGCCGACCCCCTACAGGCCCGGCAGCGCCTAGCGCCCCGGCGGCCACGCTCCGCGCGCCTCGAAGACGTCTCGGAGCACGTCGGCCCGGTCGCTCACGAGGCCGTCCACACCCAGGTCGAGCAGGCGCACCATGTCGGCCGCCTCGTTGACCGTCCAGACGTGCACCTGTCTGCCCAGGGCGTGGGCGCGTGCGAGGAATCGCGGGGTCATGACGGGAAGGCGGCCCTGCCGCTCTGGCACCTGAAAGCAGTCGACGTCCCGGAGCGCCCAACGGAACAGCCCGGGCGGCGCCGCCGGGCCTCCATAGGCGAGGAGCGCCACCGTCCGCATCCCCGCCGACGACGCGACACGTCGCGAGAGCCGAGAGACGACCGCCCGCCGTCGTGCGTCGGAGGAGGAGGCGACGAGGATCCGCTCGTGGAGACGCATCCGCTCGATCGCCGCGGCGAGCGGGGCGATCGCGTCCGGGCTCTTGACGTCGACGTTGAGGTACGCGTCCGGGAGCGCCTCCGCGAGCTCCTCGAAGCGCAGTACGCGCTCGGCAGGCCCGATGCGCGCACGGGAGACCTCCGCCCACGTGAGGGCGGCGAGTGGCCCGGAGCGGTCGGTCACGCGATCGAGGGTCTCGTCGTGGAACGCGGCCAGGACGCCGTCGGACGTGGCGCGCACATCCGTCTCGAGGTGGGTGAAGCCCAGCTCCCACGCAGCCCGGAAGGCCGTGAGCGTGTTCTCAAGCCCCGTCAGCGAGAAGCCGCGGTGGGCGAGCGCGAGCGGAGGGGCGTGAAGGTAGCTCACGCGCCTCACGGTACCCGGGTAGGCTCGAATCCATGGAAAAGCTGCGCCGACCGTGGAGGAGCTGCGCCTGATGGAGGATCTCAGCCCGGTGAGCCGGGAGTACTTCCGCACCCTGCCTCGACGGCGCGTCGCCGCGGGGCTCGTGATCCGCGACGAGGAGGGGTGCGTCCTCGCGGTGAAGCCCAACTACAAGGAGGGCTGGCTGCTGCCCGGCGGCACTGTCGACCCGGGCGAGGCGCCGCGCACGGCGGCCCGGCGCGAAGGCCGCGAAGAGCTCGGACTCGACATCGAGCCGGGCGCGCTCCTGCTCATCGCGCATTCCGCGTTCCCGGATCCGGTCGGCGACGGGCTCGTCTTCCTGTACGACGGCGGAAGCCTGCCGGACGGCGCCGGGGTCACCCTCCAGGAGGAGGAGCTGACCGAGTGGAGGTTTGTGCCTCCCTCGGAGTTCGAGAAGTATTTCGGGGACCATGGCGCCCTGCACGTGGGGGCCGCTCTCACGGGGCTCGTCGAGGGGCGGACCCTCGAGCTCGAGGACGGGGTGGAGCTCGTATGAGCCTCCCCTTCAGCCAGGTCGACGTGTTCACTTCCGAGTTCCTGCGCGGCAACCCGGTCGCCGTCGTGCATGACGCCGCGGGCGTCTCCGACGATGCGATGGCGGCCTTCGCGCGGTGGACGAACCTCTCCGAGACCACGTTCCTCCTCCCACCGACGCAGCCCGCCGCCGACTATCGGCTCCGCATCTTCACGCCAGGCGGCGAACTGCCCTTCGCGGGCCATCCGACGCTCGGCTCGGCCCGGGCGTGGCTCGAGGCTGGAGGCGTCCCGCAGGACGACGGCGGGACCCGAGGCAGGAGGATCGTCCAGGAGTGCGGCGTTGGGCTCGTCAGCATTGCGGACGACGGCGGCCGTCTCGCCTTCGCCGCTCCCCCGCTGCGGCAGTCCGGGCCCGTCGACCCCGGCGAGGTGGCCGCAGTGGCCGGCTCGCTCGGGCTGGGCGCGGACGACGTCGTGGACTCTGCATGGGTGGACAACGGGCCCGGTTGGGTCGGGGTGCTCCTGCCCGATGCTGAGACCGTCCTCGGTCTCCGGCCCGACTTCGCGGCGATGGGAAGCTACAAGGTCGGCGTCATCGGACCGTACCCGGACGGCTCGGAGACAGCCTTCGAGGTCCGGGCGTTCTGCCCCGGCCTGGCCGTCCCTGAGGACCCGGTCACCGGGAGCCTCAACGCGGGGCTCGGCCAGTGGCTCATCGGGAACGGGCGTGCGCCGTCGTCGTACGTCGCCCAGCAGGGCACGGCACTCGGCCGCCGCGGGCGGGTCCACGTCACGGCGCGCGAGGCGGACGTCTGGATCGGTGGCGACACCGTCGTGGGGATCCGAGGGAGCGTCGAGCTGTAGGAGGCACCGCTGGGAGGCACCGTCAGTCGAGGAGCTCGGCCGGTTCGGCGACGACGTCGACCATCGCCTCCCCGCGCAGGACGGTGATCTCCGTGCGACGCCCGATGGCGTCCTCGAACATATGCTTCTGGAGCGATTGGGCGTCGGCAAGCGGCGCGCCGTTGATGGCGAGGAGCACGTCGCCGGGGCGGATCCCGCTCACGGCCGCAGGGCTTCCCGTGACGACCTCGGCAACGCGGAGCGCCCGCTTCCGGCCGGTCCGGCCGGCCCAGCGCTCGTCGAGGGGGGTCGGGACGCTCACGAGCCCGAGGTAGGCTCGCCGCACCCGTCCGTCCTCGCGCAGGGCTCGGAGGATGCGGCGCGTCGTCGCGTTGATCGGAACGGCGAGCCCGAGCCCGACGCCGGCCACCGCGGTGTTGATGCCAATCACGCGGCCCTTCGAGTCGGCGAGCGCGCCGCCGGAATTCCCGGGATTGAGCGCAGCGTCGGTCTGGATGACGTCCTCGATGAGGCGGGACGCGGTGCGTCCCTGGGCGGGCATGGAACGTCCGAGCGCGCTCACGACGCCGGCCGTGACGCTGCCTTCGAGCCCGAGCGGGCTTCCCACGGCGACGACGAGGGAGCCGACGAGCAGTGCGTCGGCGTTGCCGAACTCGGGCGGCGCCGGCACGGCGATGGCCGTGCGCAGGACGGCAAGGTCGGAGAGGGGATCACGCCCCACCACGTAGAACCGCCCAGACGAACCGTCCGCGAACGCAACCTCGCCCTCCGCCAGCCTGCCGACGACGTGCGCATTCGTGACAAGATGGCCCTCCGCGCTCATCACGACGGCGGACCCCGCACCGCGCACGGTGCGGACGGAGGCAACCCGCGGCGTCAGGTGCCGCGCGACGCCCGTGACGACTTCGGAATAGGCGTCGAGGACTTCATCATCACTCACACCGGGAAAAACGCATGGGACGCCAGCGCCGATTCCCATGATCGCCGCTGGCGAACCGAGCCGAATGGCCGGGCCAGGAATACTCGCGTTTGAACCATGCCGATGCGGGTATCAGTTTGGCACGTGTCCACTAACCGAACTGAGGAGGCCACCGTGCTGCTGTGGATCGCCATTATCCTTTTCGTCCTCTGGCTCTTGGGCTTCATTGCCCTTCCGACCCTCGGAGGATGGGTGCACATCCTGATCGTTCTCGCAGTGATCGCACTCATCGTCCATCTTGTGCGCGGCCGGAGGGCGGTCTAGCAGCAACACGCTTGACTGCCCCGGGCCTATGAGGCGCCTCGCCGAGGTGCTGTGTGCGGATCGACCCCTTCGGTCGATCCGGGCACGGTACCTCGGCGTCGCCGTGTCTGAGGTCTTTTCGAAGCATGGCCCCGCGCTGCCCGGGCGGGCAGAATGTGCTTGACGGCAGTTCCGCAGCTTTTCATCCAGTCCGAAGTTTCCGACAGTCCTGCACAGGAGGTCTCGCCTTGATCTGGATCGCGCTGGTCCTTTTTGTCATCTGGGTCCTCGGCGTCATCGTGAATATCGGCGTCGGGGTCCACATAGTGCTTTTCGTGGCGATCGGCTTCTTTATCGTCTGGGCAATGCACCGGGCGGGCGAACACCGCTACGAAGAGGTCGAGCACACGGTGGTCACAACTCAGCCGGCCGTGGGCGAGCACGGCACGCATCGAGAGCGGGAACTCAGGAGGTAGGCCCGTCAGCCTGCCTTGCGGAGCCCCGCGAGCTTGCGCTCGAGGACCTGGGCGACGCCGTCGTCCTCGATGCCGGGGGCGTGCAGTTCCGTGGCAGCGAGGGCGCGCGGGTGGCCCGAGGACATCGCGTAGCCCTCGCCCGCCCAGGTGAGCATCTCGACGTCGTTCGGCATGTCCCCGAACGCGACGACGTCCTCGGCCTGCACGCCCAGTGCGTGCGCGTACTCTTCCAGCGTCACGGCCTTGTTGACGCCGAGGGGCGCCATCTCGAGCATCGTGAGGTCGAGAGCGGAGTGCGTGACGGACACGAGGTGCCCGACGTGCGGAGCGACGGCCCGGAAGTAGTCCTCGGCGGACATGCCTTCGATCTTGGCCATGAACTTCACGACCTCGTCCCCGGTCACGAGGTCTTCGAGCTCGCCGTGACGCACCTCCTCGAGGAGATGGCGGTGCCGAGGCTCGGCGAATCCCGTCTCCATCACGAACTCCTCGGCCGTCTCGGCCGCGAACGAGGTCTCCGGGAACAGGCCGCGGATGATGTTCCGCACCTCGAGCATCCTGTGCCGGGGAATTCCTTGGGACGAGACGACCGACATCGTCGAAAGGTCGTACACGAGCGCGCCGTTCGAGCAGATGACCGTGCCCGTGTGGCGGAGCTGCTCGCTCAGCGGGGTGAGCCAGCGGGCCGGCCGCCCCGTCACGAAGACGACGGCAATGCCCGCCGCCTCGCAGGACTGCAGTGCGCGGATGGTCCGCTCGGAGATGCGCCCGTCGCGACTCAGGATCGTGCCGTCGATGTCGCTTGCAACAAGCCTCACTGGACCTCGAAGTAGCCGGTCAGCTGCGCCCGGCCGAGCGTGTGGAAGAACAGGTTGAAGCCGAGGAAGGCCGGCGTCGCCTCCGGGCCGACGTCGAGCCGGTCGACGTCGACAGCGTGCACAGTCACGATGTACCGGTGCGGGCCGTGCCCCTTGGGCGGGGCCGCGCCCACGAAGCCCGGGTAGCCGGCGTCGTTCTTGAGCTCGAGTGCGCCCTCCGGAAGGCTCGCGTCGGAGTCGGAGGGGCCCATCCCGTCCGCGCTGCCGCCTGCGCCCTCGGGAAGCTCGTCAACCGTTGCGGGGATGTTCGCGACGGCCCAGTGCCAGAAGCCGCTCGCCGTGGGAGCGTCGGGGTCGAAGACCGTGACGCAGTAGCTCTTCGTTCCCTCGGGGGCGCCGGACCAAGTCAACTGGGGCGAAAGGTCCTTGCCGCCCGGCACCTGGAAGACGCCGCTCACCTGGTTCGGTGCGAGCGTACCACCGTCGGAGATGTCCTCTGACGTCACGGTGAACGGCTCGACCTGGGGCAGATCGTCGTACGGGTTGTGCTTGGCCATGAACACTCCTTGCTCGGGTTGGCCCGCCTACAGCGGGAGGATGTCCCTCACTTCAGCCCGGGTGGGCGGGTTGGCGCCCGGCCGGGAGACGGTGACCGCGGCCGCTCGGGCCGCGAAGTCGAGGATGCGGCGCAGCTCGTCGGCATCGATCCGGCGCAGCTCCGACCGGCGCTGCGCGCCGTCGAGCTCGCGGTCGACGACGCCGCTGAGGAGCGCCGACATGAAGGAATCGCCCGCACCGACGGTGTCGGCGACCCGGACCTTGGCGGCCGGGACCTCGACCTCGCCGGCCGCGCAGATGCCCCAGGGCCCATCCCCGCCGCGGGTCACCACGACGATCGATGGCCCCTCCGGCACCCCGAGCCCCTTCCAGCGGCGGGCCGACTCGAGCGGGTCCACCCCCGGGTACAGCCACTCGAGGTCCTCATCCGAGGCCTTCACGACGTCCGCGAGCGCCACGAACCGTTCGACGAGCGGGCGGACCGCCTCGCGGTCTGTCGTGATGGTGGGGCGGCAGTTCGGGTCGAAGCCGATGGTTGCGCGGGGGCGGGCGCGTTCGACGGCGGAGAGCACCTGGGCGGCGCCGGGTTCGAGCACCGTCGCGATCGAGCCCGTGTGCAGGAGGGTCGTGGCGCCGAGGAGGGTCGAGAGGCGGTCCCGGAGGTCGGGAAGGTGCCAATCGAGGTCGAACATGTAGGTCGCCGCGCCCTTGTGGTCGAGCTCGGCCGTCGCGACCGACGTCGGGCTCTCGTCCGGCGGGAGGGGGACGAGGACGCCCGCACCCTTGAGATGCTCGGTGAGGAGGCGCCCGTTCGGGTCGTCGCCGTAGCGGCCGAGGAACTGAACCGGGTGATCGAGGCGGGCGAGACCGATTGCCACGTTGAGCGGGCTGCCGCCGGGATGGGCCTCCGTGCCGGTCGGCTTGTGGACGACGTCGATGAGGCCCTCGCCGATGACAGTGAGCATGGGGCCTACGGTAGCAGTCTGGCGAGGAGCTCGCGGCACGTTTCGTAGGCTTCCCGGCCCGGGGTGATGGGGGCGAAATGGTCTCCGACCGTCTCGTGCAGCTCCGCCGGATCGCCTGCCTTGCGGGCAGCCCGGACGTACGCCTCCGAGAGCTCGAACGGGACGGCGGCGTCCTCCCGGGAGTGGACCGCGAACACGGGGAGGCCCGTCGGCAGGCGGCCCATGGGGTCGGCCAGCGCGTACTCCTCGGGCAGCGCCGACTCGGGGCCTCCCATGAGGTTCGCCGCGGCGTCGTCGCTGAGCCGGAGGCGGTGGGCGGCCGAGAGGTCCAGGACGCCCGCCTGGCTCACGACGCCGACGAGCGGCACCGCGGGGGTTTCGCCTCCCGTGCGCGCGGCTTGGCTCGCGCGGCCCGCGGCCCACACCGCGAGATGGCCCCCCGCGGAGTGGCCGAGCGCGACCACTCGCCGCGGATCGACCGCGCCTCCCGTCGGTGTCCCGAGGTTCGCGAGGTGGTCGATGCCCATCGCGACGTCGCGGAACGTCGCCGGCCAGCCGCCGTCGCCCGTTCGTCCTTCCCCTCCGGGCCCGTTGGTCCCCGCACCGTCATTCCCCGCCCTGCGGTATTCAAGGTTCCACACGGCCCAACCGTGCGCGGCCAGATCAAGGGCCGTGGGGACGCCGAGCTCGGCCGTCCACCGATCGCGCCAGTAGCCCCCGTGGATCACGACGACGGTGCCGCGCACGGGTGCCCGAGGCCCGGCGTCGTCTGGCAGGAAGAGTTCGCCCCATTGGTCGCGATGGGGGCCGTAGCGGTGGATTTCGCGGGTCGGCACCTCTTCACCCTACGGCTGCCCCCTCGCGTGTCGGTGCCGATTGCTACCGTGAAGGCATGGCCACGAACTATGACCGCTTGGACGCGGGGCAGCGCGCGACCGTCGATGCGTCCGTCGAAACGTATGCCCGGGTCCGCCCGGCGCTCAAGGCGGTCACGCGCGATGTCCTGCACGTCCTGCGCGATATGTTCAACGACAGCGACGAGGCAGATCCGCTCTTCGTCACCGGCCGGACCAAGACGGTCGAGTCGTTCAAGGAGAAGATCTCCCGGCTCGACCCGCCCGCCGAGCCGGGCGGCGCACCAACCCTCAAGTTCCCCGACCCGTTCCGCACCCTCAACGACATGGTCGGCCTTCGCGTCATCACGCGGCTTCCCCGGGACAACGCGATCGCGGCGAACCTCATCAAGCGCCAGCGCGACATCTTCGACTGCCGCGGCGACCGGGAGAAGGCGATCGGTTCGATCGAGTCTGGAACCTACGGCTATTCGAGCCGTCACCTGATCCTCCGCACGCTGCAGAACGACGCCGTCAAGGCGTACCAGACGGTGTTCAACCCGGAACTCCCCGCGAACGGAAGCTACTTCTTCGAGTGCCAGATCCGGACGATCTTCGCCCACGCGTGGAGCGAGATCGAGCACGACATCCGATTCAAGAGCAGTGATCCGCGGGCGTGGAGCCCCCAGTTCGACCGGCAGTTCACCGCGACCGCCGCGATGCTCGAGGTCGTCGAGAAGGAATTCGCGGAGCTGCACGAGCGGTACGAGAAGGTCCGCAGCTTCTGGAACGAAGCCGGAGAGGGAGGGCAGCCGCTCACCCCAGACCGAATCCGGGACGTGTGGCAGACGCTCCTCCCCCACGTGGACCGCAAGGTCGACGACGACTGGGGCTGGGCGGCTGAGCTCGTCGCGGCGCACGGCTTCACCCGGACGTGGCAGCTCGTGGAACTGCTCGACGCCGAGCGCATCACGGATGTCCGCAAGGCCCTCGACCACCGCTACTCCCCCGGCCCCGACCGCCTGCTCGACGACCTCCTGCTGTGGCGCTTCGGCCGCGACCACATCGACCTCACCGCCGAGCCTGCCGAATCACCGGTCCACCCCCGCCGAGACAGCCTCCAGCGCAGGCTCAGGCAGATTGAGCGGTACCGGCTGAACTGACGAGGGCTTCTGGCCCCCGGGCTCGGACTTTGCCCTGCGCTTGGGCTGGGGGCGATGTCCGAAAGGGAGGGCTTCTGGCCGGGGCCTGCGCGGGGCGTGGCC
>NZ_DAIUJO010000037.1:12053-33647 GCF_036848755.1 Sinomonas sp.
GCGGGGCTGGGCCTACGTGCCGTAGATGAACTCCTCCGCGTGGGCGACGGCCTTGCGGAAGGAGTCGTTGCGCAGCGCGACCGCGTGCTCGTTCGCCCCGCCGTTCCTGGTCACGGCCTCGACGTAGCTTGAGAGCCCGGGCGGTCTGAGCACCCAGATTCCTCCCTGCGGCGGCAGATAGAAGACGGCGAATGAGCGCGCCGAGGAATCGTTCTCCCAAACGGGAACGACGGCGACGGCGGCGCCGGTATCCACATTGATCCACTGGGCGCGGGGGCGCGGCTGCTCCTCGTCGTAGACGCTCGGATCGAGGAACGGCGCGGTCCCCTCACCCCATTTCTCCTCGAATCTCTCGTGGAACACCGGGAACAGTGCGTGGTCGTAACGGCGCCAGCCGCCGGCCGTCGGGCTCACTGATCTCCTCCTTTCAGGGGAGCCATGGGAAGAGGATCCTCAAGAGGTCTGGCTCGTCGAAGACGGAGCGAGCGGGCCACGCGGCGCTTCGCGGCTCCGGCAGGCCCACCCACAGGTTGAAGGTAGCCTCGGCGCGCCGCAGGGCCTGGTCGTACGCCGCGCGGCGGAGCGGGTGCCCGAGGACCGCGTAGGCCTCGAAGACTGCCCGGAGCCGATCCGCGTCGGCGCTGCCTGCCTCTGACGCGTCCGGATGAAGCTCTCTCACAAGGCGCCGATAGGCCCGGCGAATCTCCTGCTCGCTGGCCGAACGGTCGACGCCCAGCACCTCGTAGAAGTCCGCATGCATGGGGACCACCACCCATGCGGCTGGGCAGGCGCTCCGGCAGATCCCGACGGCGGCCCCCGCGGCCAGGATCTGCCGGAGCGGGGACTCAGGCCGCTATCTCTCGCTTCGCCTTCGACGTCTCGACGCTGATCTTGCGCGGCTTCGCCTGTTCGGCGATCGGGATGTGCAGCGTCAACACGCCGTCCTCGTAGTTGGCGGTGACGTTCGCCGTGTCGAGGGCATCCCCGAGGATGAGTTCCCGGCCGAACACGCCGGACGGACGCTCCGCGGCGACGACTTCGGCGTTTTCGGGCCGGTGAGACTGCCTCTGAGCACGCACCGTCAGGACGTTGCGCTCGACGTCGACGTCGATCGAGTCCGGATCGACGCCGGGAAGGTCGAACTCAACCACGAACTCGCCATCGGCGCGCCACGCCTCGAGCGGCATCGTCGTCGGCCGCGACGCATTACCGAAGACCTGCTCGGTCAGGCGGTCAAGTTCGCGGAACGGGTCGGTACGCATCAGCATCGTTGCCACCTCCAAGGGTTCGATATAGGGTCAAGTACTTGTTGTCCGATCGACATCTAATCTGTCTCTCGAGACGTAGATATCATAGATCCAACCATGCAGATGAATGCAAGGGGAATTTTCCGCGGGAGAGGAGCCGGAATGTCGCCGAAGCGTCATCCGTCCGACGGCGTCTACGCCATCTCGGTCGCAGCAGAGCTCTCGGGCCTGGGCCTTTCGAGCCTCCGGCTCTACGAGCGCAAAGGCCTCATCGCCCCATCCCGCACTGAAGGCGGCACGCGACGCTACAGCGAGGACGACATGCACCGGCTCGAGCGCATCAGCGAACTCCTCGACGCGGGCCTCAACATCGAGGGCATCAAGCTCGTCCTCGCGCTCGAGGCCGAGAACGCCCGGCTGCGCACACAGCTCGCAAAGGCGCGCGCAGCGCCCGGCCGCTGACGCCATGGTTCGCACGCCCGCCTTCGCCGCGCGCTGTTGGTACGCGCCGTTTGTGTGCTGGGCTCGCGCTGTTTGTGTGCTGGGCTCGCAGGGTAGCCATCGAGCGGGAGCGACGCTCGCGGCACCGGCTACGGCAGGAGTTCGCGGGCAGCCTCTTCGAGCACGGCCCGGACAGCGACCATGACCGGGTGACCGGCGCTCGAGGCCCGCATCGAGGTGAAGACCGTGCGATGCGGGGCGCCGGCGAGCTCCACGAGACGGGCCGACGGCGTGCGGCCCACCCAGACGAGGTCAGGGAGGAGGGCGACGGCGTTGCCCGACTCGACGAGCCCGACGTGGGCCTGGAGGTCCGCGGTTTCATACCGGACGTCGGGTTCGAAGCCCGCCGCCCGGCAGGCCTGTTCGGCCCAGTGGCGGGAAGCAGCGCCATGAGGCTCCATGACCCAGGGAAGGTCGGCGGCGTCCTGAAGGCGCCGCACGCCGTCGAACGCCTCCCCGTCCCCCGGCGGAGGGACGGCGAGGCGGATCGCGTCGCTCGTGAGCGGCTGCCGGTCCAGGCTCGGGTAGTGGGGCGCGGCATGGTGGGGGTACTGCTCCGCGACCACGAGGTCGAAGTCGCGGGCCCACGTCTCGTGCAGCGCGGTTTCGGGCTCGTGCTGGACCATCTCGACCCTCAGCGCCGGGTGCCGCTCGCGCAAGGTCCGCAGCGCCGTCGGCATGAGAGCAAGCGCGGCGGTCTGGAACACCGCGAGCCGAACCGTTCCCCGCACCTCCCTGTGGCTCGCCGCCAGCGCGGCCTCGGTCCGTTCGAGGGCGTCGAGAAGCTCGCTCGTGTGCTCGACCAGAACGAGGGCCTGCGGAGTGAGGACCACGCGGCGACCGGACTTGCGGAGCAGCTCGGCCCCGACTTCCTTCTCGAGAAGGGCGAGCTGCTGCGAGACCGACGAGGGACTGTACGCGAGCGCGTCGGCCACCTCGGCGAGGGTCCCCCGAATGCTGAGTTCGCGCAGGAGGCGCAACCGCCGGATCTCAAGCATGAAGACCCTCCAATCGTTTGGTTTTCCCAATGATTATGCGTCGAAAAACATCGCTTCTGCTTCTGTAACTCACCGCACATACTGGCAGAAAGACCCGAGGCGACCCCTCACGCAATCAGACAGGACAAGAGATGACGACGCCGACCCGCGCACCCGGCTCCAAAGCCGACAGCTCCCCCCAGATCCGCCCCTCAGACCTTGCGGACGAGGCGGTCGCCCAAGTGCGGCGCTGGCTCGCCGCCGCGGCAAAGCTCCCCGTGGACCCGGCCGCGGCCCAGCTCGCCGCCGTTCTGAAGGATCCGCACGGGCTCGAGTTCACCGTCGGGTTCGTCGACGGGGTCGTCCGGCCCGAGGACCTGGGCGTCGCAGCCCGCAACCTCCGAGCCCTCGCGCCGAAGGCTCCCGCGTTCCTCCCGTGGCCGCTCAAGCGCGCCGTCCAGCTCGGGGGATCGCTCGCGCCGGCGGCACCGGGCGTCGTCGTGCCCCTTGCCCGCCGCGTCCTCCGCGAGATGGTGGGGCACCTCATCATCGACGCTTCGGACGCCCGGCTCGGGCCGGCCATCGCGAAGATCCGCAAGCCCGGGATCCGACTCAACATGAACCTCCTCGGCGAGGCGATCCTCGGCCGGGACGAGGCCTCCCGCCGGCTCGAGGGCACCCGCCGGCTCCTGGCCCGCGACGACGTCGACTACGTCTCGATCAAGGTCTCCGCAACCGTCGCGCCCCACAACCACTGGGCGTTCGAGGAGGCCGTCGAGGACATCGTCGAGTCGCTCGCCCCGCTGTACCGCCTCGCCCGGGACAGCACGCGCGCCGGGAAGCCGAAGTTCATCAACCTCGACATGGAGGAGTACAAGGACCTCGACCTCACGATCGCCGTGTTCACACGGATCCTCGAACGCGAGGAGTTCCGTGGGCTCGAGGCCGGAATCGTGCTCCAGGCCTATCTCCCGGACTGCCTCGGCGCAATGATGCGGCTCCAGGAGTGGGCTGCGGCGCGGGTCGCGGGCGGCGGGGCTCCGATCAAGGTCCGGGTGGTCAAGGGGGCGAACCTGCCCATGGAGCAGGTCGACGCCGAAATCCACGACTGGCCGGTCGCGACGTGGGGTTCGAAGCGGGAGACGGATACGTCCTACAAGGCCGTGCTCGACTACGCCCTCCATCCTGAGCGGCTTGCGAACGTCCGCATCGGTGTCGCGGGCCACAACCTCTTCGACATCGCCCTCGCCTGGCTCCTCGCGAAGGCGCGCGGCGTCGAACTGGGGGTCACGAACGGTTCCGGCTTGGTCGAGTTCGAGATGCTCCTCGGCATGGCCTCGGCCCAGGCGCAGGCGGTCCTCGCCGACGTCGGCCACCTCCTGCTCTACACGCCGGTCGTGCACCCGAACGAGTTCGACGTCGCCATCGCCTACCTCATTCGGCGGCTCGAGGAGGGCGCGAGCCAGGACAACTTCATGAGCGCAGTCTTCGAGCTCGACACGAATGACGTGCTGTTCGAGCGCGAGAAAAAGCGCTTCCTCGCCTCGCTCGATGCGCTCGACAGGCCGCCGTTCGCTGGCGGAGGGGTACCGGAGCCCCGCAGAAGGCAGGACCGGCGCCAGACGAACAAGGGGATTGCGGAGCACCACGACGGCAACGCCCCCGGCAACTCCCGCGCCTTCTCGAACACGCCGGACACCGATCCGGACCTCCCGGGGAACCGGGCCTGGGGCCGGGCGATCCTCGCGCGCGCCGAGCATTCGACGATCGGCGCTGACGTCGTCGAGCGCAACACCGTCTCGACCGCTGCCGAACTCGACTCGATCATCGCCGCGGCCCTCGACGGCGCCGCGACGTGGCACGCGTTCACCGGCGAGGAACGCGCAGCGGTCCTCGACGAGATGGGCCGTTCGCTCGAACGCCACCGCGCGGACCTCCTCGAGGCCATGGCGAGCGAATGCGGCAAGACGATCGATCAAGGAGACCCAGAGGTCTCGGAGGCCATCGACTTCGCCCACTACTACGCGAACCTCGCCCGAGAGCTCGACTCGATCGACGGCGCGCAGTTCGAGCCGAGCCGCCTCACCCTCGTGACTCCGCCGTGGAATTTCCCTGTGGCGATCCCCGCGGGCTCGACGCTCGCCGCGCTCGCCGCGGGCTCCGCCGTCGTGATCAAGCCCGCCAAGCAGGCGCGGCGTTCGGGTGCGGTCATGGTGCAGGCGCTCTGGGAGGCGCTCGACGCCGTCGCCATCCCGCGCCGCATCCTGCAGTACGTGCAACTGGAGGAACGCTCCCTCGGGAAGCAGCTGATCGCGCACCCCGACGTCGAGCGGGTCATCCTGACCGGCGGCTACGAGACCGCGGAGCTCTTCCGCTCCTTCCGCAGCGACTTGCCGCTTCTCGCCGAGACGTCGGGCAAGAACGCAATCATCGTCACGCCGAGCGCGGACCTCGACCTCGCGGCCCGCGACGTCGCCCAGTCCGCGTTCGGGCACGCGGGCCAGAAGTGCTCGGCGGCGTCGCTCGTGATCCTCGTCGGCTCGGTTGCCCATTCGCGGCGCTTCCGCAACCAGCTCATCGATGCAGTGCAGTCGCTGCATGTGGGGTACCCCTGGGACCCGCGGAGCCAGATGGGCCCCGTCGTCGAGCAGCCCGGTGAGAAGCTGCGCAGGGGCCTCACCCAGCTCGGCGAGGGAGAGCACTGGGTGCTCGAGCCGCGCCAGCTCGACGATTCCGGGAAGCTCTGGAGCCCGGGCATCCGGGCGGGAGTGCGGCCCGGGTCGGAGTACCACCTCGTCGAGTACTTCGGGCCGGTCCTCGGGGTCATGACCGCGTCGTCGCTTGAGGAGGCCGTGGCCCTCGCCAACCAGGTCGACTATGGACTCACCTCCGGCCTGCACTCGCTCGATCGAGCCGAGATCGAATACTGCACCGAGCACATCGAAGCAGGGAACCTGTACGTGAACCGCGGGATCACCGGTGCCATCGTGCGGCGCCAGCCGTTCGGCGGCTGGAAGAAGTCCGCCGTCGGGGCGGGCGCGAAGGCGGGCGGCCCGAACTACCTCATCGGCCTCGGTTCGTGGGCGGACTCTCCGGTGCACGCTGGCGCGAAGGCGCCCCTCGAGGGAGCTGGAGCCGAGCTGCTTGCGGCGGCGCAGGGCTTCTTGGAGGAGGACGACGCCGGGTGGCTCGCCGAGGCGCTCGCCTCCGACGCCGCGGCCTGGGCTTCCGAATACGGCGTCTCGAAGGACGTCAGCGGGCTTGAATGCGAGCGCAATGTCTTCCGCTACCGGCCCGTGCCCGTGACGATCCGCTTCGACGGGCCCACCTCTGGCCGTGGGGACGCCGAGCTGCTCCGTGTCGCCGCGGCCGGGCTGCGGGCGGGCTCGAAGCTGCTCGTCAGCAGCGCCACCGCACTCCCGGGCAACTGCGCGGCGGTGCTCGAGCGGCACGGGGTGCAGATCGTCCGCGAGGACACCCCCGCGTGGTTCGGGCGGGCTCGGAAGATGCAGTCGGGACGGATTCGGCTCATCGCGAGCCCCGTCTCGCCGACCGCGTCCGAGCTCTCCGAGGTGCTCGGGGGGCGCCCCGACGTCGCCGTCTACCGGCACCCCGTGGTCGGTTCCGGACGCGTGGAACTCCTGCCATTCCTGCACGAGCAGGCCGTGTCCCTCACGGCTCACCGCTTCGGGAACCCGAACAGCCTCATTGCGTCCCTGAGCGTCTGAGCGCGTGACCGCGTGAGCCTTCGGCCTCCCGTCCCTCTGCGGGGCGGGAGGCCGAATTGCTCCTCCCCTGGGTGAATTTTTCAGAAACTGTCAAGCAAAATGGTGACAGCTGTCAAGGGAGCGGCGATGATGGAGGCACTACCACATCCATCTGGGGGACAGTTGACGTCTGGGAGGACTCATGCCTTGGTTCACCGCGCTTGCCTCGAGCAAGCTTGCCATCGGCGCTCTCGCCGCTGGCGCCCTCGTTGTCGGCGGGACAGGAGCGGCCTTCGCCGTGGGCGGAACGGTTCCGGCCGCCGACCCCACCGGAACGGCAACCGACACGTCGACGGCCACGCCGACCGATACCTCGTCGGCGACGGATACAGCTACGCCGACGCCTACTGATACCGCAACGACGAGCCCGACCGACACGGCGTCCCCCACGCCCACGGAGACCTCGGAGCCCACGGAAACCGCCGAGCCGACCGAGACGGCCGAGCCGACACAGACTGCGGAGCCGACCGAGACGGCAGAGGGACCCGACGCGTCCGGCCCCGCTGGCTACGGCCTCTGCACGGCCTTCGCCCACGGCGGCATTCCGACGTGGACGGCTCCGTACAAGGCCCTTGCGGCAGCGGCCGGAAGCGCGGCCAACATCCCCGCGTACTGCGGAACTGTGGTTCCGGGCGAAGGGGCCGGCTCAAGCAGCTCGGGCGCCGCAGCCGCCCCCGACGTCGAGTCCTTCCGCCCCTCGGCACATCCCGTGCCGGCTCAGCCCAATGGGCACGGAACGGCGCACGGCCGCGGCTGAGTCCTGAGAGAAGCCCGGGCATGGGCCGCCCCATGCCCGGGCTTGAGCTCACTCCGGGGCGCCTCAGTAGGGCAGGGTCCGCGCCACCCTCGGCTCCCCGCTAGCCTGTGTCCATGGAGAAGCCATGACCGTCCGCAGCGCCGCCCTTCTGCTGTACCGCCGCGACGAGAACTCGCAGGTGCACGTGTGGATCGCGCACATGGGAGGACCGTTCTGGGCGCGCAAGGACGCGCGCGCCTGGTCGATCCCCAAGGGCGAATACCTCGATGACGAGGATCCGCTCGCCGCGGCCGTGCGGGAATTCGCCGAGGAGATGGGCACTCCCCCGCCCGCCGTCGACTACGCGCTGCTGGGGGACTTCCGCCAACCGTCGCGAAAGATCATCACCGTCTACACCGCAGAGGCCGAGTTCGCACCGGACCGCGTCGAGAGCAATACGTTCCCCCTCGAATGGCCGAAGGGCTCGGGGCGGATCCAGGACTATCCCGAGATCGACCGGGCAGAGTGGTTCCCCGAAGAAGTCGCGCGGACGAAACTCGTTGCGGGCCAAGTGCCCATCCTCGACGCGCTGCTCGAACGCCTGAGAGCCTGACCCTCGGTCAGAAATCGTTCCTGATCCCAATTCGCCCGTCGGTTCTTGTTTCCGGAACCAAGCGCGAACGCTTGCCCCCCGCCTACGATGGACGTCATCCCGCCCGGCAGCGCCGCCGGGCGGCCACGAAACCAAGGCATCAACGAGGGACACAATGGGTTCAGTCAACGTCGACGACATCCTGGAGGACCTCCCCGCAGGACTTGGCCGGCTCATCAGTCGACCGCAGCCCACGGACACTCCGGTCTCCCAAGCACTCATCCTCGACTCGGAGGACTCCGAACGCGACGTCTCGGGGGCGCTCGTGTGCCTCATGGGCGTCCGCGGCAGGGAAGCCCTGCCCATGGTGCGGCGCCTCGCGGTGAGCCGGCCGGTCGCCGTCGCCCTCAAAGCCACTGCCCCGGAGGCGCAGGAGATCGAGGAGCTCCTGCGCCCCGGGGGTGGGGCTCTTCCTCATCGATCCGAGCGCGGGGTGGGACACCGTGCTTTCGGTAGTAAACGGACGGATTCAGAACACCGACTACCACAGCGACGTCCTGACGCTCATCGAGGAAGACCTCTTCGCGATCGCCCAGACGACCGCCCGCCTCACCTCGAGCCATGTGGTGATCGAGGACGCCGCGAACAAGGTCCTCGCGTACTCGACGGTCTCCAATGACATCGACGAGCTCCGCCGCGCCTCGATCCTGACCCGACGCGGCCCGCGGAAGTACGAAGTGCTCCTCAAGGACCTGGGGGCCTATCGCGAACTGCACCGCACCCGGGGCGTCATCCGCGTACCGGAACGCCCGGAGGACGGGCTCAAGGAGCGGGCGGCCATTGCGATCTTCGCTGGGGACCGAATCCTCGGGTACATCTGGCTTCAGGCGACAGGATCGGGCTTCGCCCCCACCGTGGACGACCTCCTCGTGGGCGCGGCCCGCCGCACCTCCGCGGAGCTCGTCCGCCACCGGAACCAGCAGTCGATCCACCTGCGCGAGGACCGCGTGGCGCGGCTGCTCTCCGACCCCGACGAGGTCGCGGCGAGCGCGCGCTTTGCGCGGGTGGATCCGGAACGGCCCGCCTGCCTGCTGCTCGTCAGCCTAGCCCTCGAGGACGCGCGGGCGGCCGAGGCCGAGCTCAAACGCGGGGAGGTCGCCAACCTCGCCGCCCTCCACGCCGCGGCGTTCAAGGACTCGGCGGTGGTCGGCCAGTATGCGGGCGAGACGACGATCGTGGTGCCCGGGCTGCGGACAGGCGACGCGGCCGCGGGGCTCCGCCAACTCGCCGAGGCGATGGTGAAGGACGCCCGGCGGCTCGGCGTGGCGGTGTACGTCGCGATCGGGTCGGTGGCTCCGAGCCTGCTCGAGCTGCGCTCGACGGCGGGCGAGGCGGCCGCCGTCCTCGCGAGCGCGCGCCGCGCCGGCGGACCCCAGGTCGCCACCCTCGACGACTTCGAGACCGAGGTCCTGCTCGAAGCCGCCGTCAGGAGCTTCGAGGCGTCGCCATTCCGCCATCGCGCCCTGACGAGGCTCTGCCTCGAGGACGAGGAGCTGGCCATAACGCTCGAGGAATACTTGGCGGCCGGACTGGATGTGACGGCGTGCGGACGCAGCATGAACGTCCACAAGAACACCGTCTACTACAGGGTGGCGAAAGCCAGCAGGCTCACGGGCCTCGACTTCGGCAACCCCGTGCACAGCGCCATTGCCCTCCTCCACCTCGAACTCTGGAAGGCCAAGCGGCTGACGACGGCGGGCGGTGCCGCATGACCCCGCTCCTCACCGCCGGCGTCGGTCCGGCGATTCAGGCGCTGCTCGACGACCTCGTCGCGTCGCACCGCCCGTCGTCGCCCGCGGGCCGCGTCCCCGAGTCGATCCCGCATCTCGCTTCCGCCGACCCGCTCGCGTTCGGTATCGCCGTCGCCGGCGTCGACGGCTCGATGGCAAGCTCGGGAGACGCGGACCTGCCACTCTCCATCCAGAGCATCTCGAAGCTCTTCTCGCTCGCCCTCGCCCTCGCCCATGATCCGGAGGGGAACCTGTGGTCCCGCGTCCTGCGGGAACCGAGCGGGACGCCGTTCAACTCGCTCGTCCAGCTGGAGGCCGAGGCCGGGATCCCCCGCAACCCCTTCATCAACGCCGGAGCCCTCGTGGTCACCGACTTCCTCGTGGAACTCCTGGGCGACGCCGCCGGCAGCGTGGTCGGCTTCCTCCGCGACCTCTCCGGAAGCGCGCACGTCGCCGTCGACGAAGGCGCTGCGCAGGCCGAGCTGGCGGCAAGCAGCCGCAACCGCGCGCTCGCGAACTTCCTGGCGGGTTTCGGGAACCTCCGGAACCCGGTCGAGACCGTGCTCGAACACTACGTACGGCATTGCTCGATCACGATGACCTGCCGCGAACTAGCCCGGGCCGGGCTCTTCCTCGCCAACGGCGGCCAGGGCGGCCCCGGAGGCCAGCCCGTGCTCTCGGCGGCTCAGACCAAGCGGATCAACTCGGTCCTGCTCACGTGCGGGATGTACGACGCCGCGGGGGAGTTCGCCTACCGCGTGGGGTTGCCGGGCAAGAGCGGGGTGGGCGGCGGGATCCTGGCAGTTGTGCCGGGCCGCTGCACGGTGTGCGTGTGGAGCCCAGGACTCGACGCGAAAGGCAACTCGGTGGCAGGCACGTCAGCCCTCGCCGAGCTCACAGCCCGGACGGGGTGGTCGATCTTCTAGGCCCCGCTCCCGTCCGCCAGCGGCAGGCGGAGCGTGAAGACGCTCCCCACGCCGAGCTGGCTCGTCACCTCGAGCTCGCCGCCGAGGAGCTCGGCCACCTCCTGAGCGAGCGCCAGGCCGAGGCCAGTGCCGGGCACGCCCGAACGGAGGGCTGCGTCCCCGCGCTGAAAACGCGTGAAGACCCGCCTCAAGTCCTCGGGAGCGATCCCGAAGCCCTCGTCGACGACCGAGCAGACCGCCCACGCGCCGTCTCGCTCGGCGGTCAGGGTGACCTTCGTGCCCGGATCCGAATACTTGAGGGCGTTCGAGACGAGGTTGTCGAGGATGCGGACGACGCCGGACCGGTCGCCGAGGACGGGCAGCTCGCCGTCCGCCTCAACGGTGAGGGCAATGCCCCGGGCCTCAGCGTCGGGGGCGGCAGAATCCGCCGCCTGACGGATCAGATGGGCCAGGTCAAGGCGGACCCGGGGAAGGTCCGGCGTCGCGCCTTCGACTGACGCGGCGAGGATGTCGTCCACCATCTTCCGCAGATGGCGGGCATTGCGGCTCATCACCTGCAGGTCCGAGAGCGCCGTGGGACTCAGTGAGGGGTCGTCCTGGAGGAGCTCCGCGTAGCCGAGCAGGCTCGTGAGCGGCGTGCGGAACTCGTGCGACATCGCGGCGAGGAAGCTGTCCCGCGCCCGCACGGCCGCGACGACCTCGGTGACGTCCGAGCACGCGAGAACCGTTCCCGCCCGCTCCCCCGCGGCGTCGTGGAACTCGCGGGACGAGACGGAGACGGTCCGCGCATCCGCCCCGCGCCCGAGTCGGAACACCTCGTGGCTGATGGGATCCCCGGCGACGGCCCGGGGTATCGGCCGCTCCTCGGCGCGCAGGGGCTGGTCCGATCCGTCGCGATAGATGAGCAGCTCGGACTCGTCGACGTCGACTGCCCCCGGAGGAAGGCTCGCGAGGTAGAGCTGGCGCTGCTTGGCATTCATGAAGACGTCCTTGCCCCCACCGTCCAGGACGAGGACCCCGACATCGACCGTGTCGAGGATGGTGTCGAGGAGGCGCTGCCTGGTCTCACTTCTCGCGAGGAGCTCCTCGACCCTGCGCTGCTGGGCCAAGCCGCTCAAGGTCAACACTGCGATCGAGACCGCAACGGCCACGAGCATGAACGGCACGACGATCTCAGAGACGAGATTGTGGGGTTCGGCTGCACCAAGCGCCAAGAGCGGCAACCAGACCATGAGCAGTGACGCGAGAGCGCTCAGGGCGACCGTGAGGCGGGGGCGGAACCCCGACGCGGAGAGCCAGATGACGGGGAAGACCCCGAGAAGCCCGACCCCGGAGATCACACCGCCCGCGCTCGGGCGGATGAGTGCGAGGGGAATGAAGTCGAGCAGGGGGACCGCGAGGACAGCCCATCCGGGAAGGCGATACCACGGGACCGCCGCGCACACCCCGAGAAGCGCGAGGGCCATGAGCTGGCCTGCGATGAAACCGGCGCTCTTGAGGGTGTGGGGATCGACGCCCAGGAGGACGACGGCGACGAGCAGCAGCGTCACGTTGAGTGGGAGCTGGCTCAGTACCGCCTTCCGCCTCAGCCCAAGCCCGTGGAAGCGATTCTGGGCTCGCACCAAGACATCGAGCAGCTTCTCCACTTCGTCTCCCGTCACCTACTTGATAATCCACAGACAAGTTTGTGACATCCGCGGTAAGAAATGGTTGAGTTGGTCCTGCGAAGGGAGAACGATGACACGTCGCGCGCTCATCATCGAAGACAACCCCGACATCCGCCGGCTGCTCGAGGCCACGCTCACGCGCCAGGGGTTCGAGGCGACGAGTGCCGGAGCAGGCTATCCGGCCCTCGAGACCGCCCGTCGCGTCACGCCTGACCTCATCACACTCGACCTCGGACTTCCAGACCTCGACGGGCTCGAGGTCTGCCGGACCCTCAGGGTCTTCAGCAATGCGTACATCCTCGTGGTGACGGCGCGCGCTGCGGAGGCCGACCGTCTGGAAGCCCTCGACCGGGGCGCCGACGACGTGCTCGCCAAGCCCTTCAGCCCGCGGGAGCTCCAAGCGCGTGTGGAGGCACTCTTCCGTCGGCCACGCGCAGCCTCCGTCCCGGAGAGCGAGCTGCAGACGGCGGCTCGCGTCCAGCAGGGTCTGCTGCCGGAGCACGCCCCGAATGTCCCCGGTTACGAGATTGCCGGCGCGTGCCACCCCTCTCGGAGCGTCGGGGGGGACTTCTTCGACTGGGAGACGGACGGCGCTTCGCTCGCCTTCACCCTCGCGGACGCGATGGGCAAGGGCATGGGCGCGGCCCTCGTCGCCGCCACCGCGCGCGCCGTCCTGCGCCCCGGGCGGCTCGAGCAGGGACCAGGCGCACTCGTCGGCACCGCGGCGCGAGCCCTCGAGCCCGACCTGCTACGGCTCGGCTCCTTCGTCACGCTCCTCCACACCCGCCTGGATGCGGCGACGGGGGAGTTCACCTACGTCGACGCAGGGCACGGCCTCGGCCTGCTCATCCACCCGGACGGCATGTGGGAGCGGCTCACGACGTCCGGCCCCCCGATCGGCCTGCTTCAGGGTGCCGAATGGACGGCGCACGACAGCGTGCTCGAGCCTGGCGGAGCGCTCGTCGCGCTGAGCGACGGCTTGCTCGAGGCCTTCCCGCGGGTCGACGAGGCACTCAACGCGGCTGCCGCGGCCGTCCTCGAAGCCCCCGACGCCGACTCCGCCGTCCGCGCCATCATCGACCTCGATTCAACGAGCCAGGACGACACCACGGCGATCGTCGTGAGGCGAGGCGACCCGGCAGCGGGGGTTGCCTCGGGATGAGCCGCCTCGTCCTCCGCGTTCTGTCGACCCTCGCGGTCCTCGCGGGCCTCAACTACATCGTGTGGCGCTGGATGTCGTCCCTCAACTGGGGTGCGTGGTGGATCGCCGTGCCCCTCGTCGTCGCTGAAACCTACTCGATCATCGACGTCAGCCTCTTCTCCCTCACGGTCTGGCGCATGTCCGAGCGAGACCAACCGCCGGCCGCCCCCCAAGGCCTCACGGTCGACGTCTTCATCACCACGTACAACGAGGATCCCGAGCTCGTGCTCGCCACCACGGAGGCGGCGCTCGCGATGCGCTACCCCCACACCACGTGGGTGCTCGACGACGGCTCGCGGCCGGAGCTGCGCGCTGCAGTCGCGCGTATCGGCGCCGGCTACCTCTCACGCGGCGACGAGTGGGTCGGCAAACCGCGGCACGCGAAGGCCGGCAACCTCAACAACGCGCTGCAGGAGACGCAGGGCGAGTTCATCCTCATCCTCGACGCGGACCAGGTGCCCTACCCTGAGCTCCTCGACCGCACGCTCGGCTATTTCAACGATCGCCGGGTAGCCCTGGTCCAGACGCCGCAGTACTTCGGCAACGTCCCGGACGACGATCCGCTCGGGAGCCAGGCTCCCCTTTTCTACGGGCCGATCCAACAGGGCAAAGACGGCTGGAATGCTGCCTTCTTCTGCGGCTCCAACGCCGTCCTGCGGCGCGAGGCCCTCATGCAGCTGGGCCTGACCAACTACGTCTCCGACACCGAACGGCGTGTCCGGCGGGCCCTCGCCGCGGGCGGCCGCGTGGTACGGCGCGCACGACGCCGGCCCGAGGCCAAGGAGCCGAGCGTCGCCTCGCTGCTCGAGAGGGTCGAGCGCGCCATCGACGAAGGCAGCCGGCGCCTCGTGACGGGCGGCTCGATCGGCGAGGCCACCTACGCCGTCCAGTCGCAAGTCGATTCGGCCGTCCGTGAGCTGGTAGCCGGGGACCTCGCTCGAATGACCGGAGACCTGGCCGCCCTGCGGGCCGAGCTCGGCGTCGAGGACGACCCGGGCGACGACCTCGCGGCCCTCGACACCGCCGTCGACCGCCTCGCGGCTCGGGATCTCTCGCCGCTCGGGGCGCTCGAATCCGTCAAGACCGTGCTCGACGCGGTGAGCGTCGAGCGGCTCCACGAGGCGCAGCCGGTCATGCCGCTCTCCACGATCTCGGTGACCGAGGACATGTCGACGTCGATGCGCCTCCACGCCTCGGGGTGGCGGAGCGTCTACCACCACGAGATCCTCGCCGTCGGGCTCGCGCCCGAGGACCTGCCGTCAATGCTCACGCAGCGGATGCGGTGGGCGCAGGGCACCGTTCAGGTCATGCTGCGGGAGAGTCCCCTCACGATGCGCGGACTCTCCTGGGGTCAGCGCCTCATGTACTTCAACACGATGTGGAGCTACCTCTCGGGCTTCGCGGCGATCGTGTACTTCGCCGGCCCGCTCGCCTACCTCCTGTTCGGCGTCCTCCCCGTGACCGCGCTGAGCCCCGACTTCTTCGCCCGGTTCATCCCGTTCATGGTGCTCAACCAGCTCATGTTCGCGTGGGCCGGTCGAGGCGCCAAGACCTGGCGCGGACAGCAGTACAGCCTCGCGCTCTTCCCGACGTGGATCCGCGCGTGCAGGACCGCGGCCGCGAACGTCTGGTTCGGCCGCCCGCTCGGCTTTGCCGTGACCCCGAAGGGGCGGCAGGAGGGCGGAGTCAACCCGCTCCGGCTCCTCTGGCCGCAGGCGCTCATGGCGGCTCTCCTGGTCATCGCGAGCGTCGTCGGGATCGTGCGGTGGGTCGGCGGCGAAGGACAAGGCCTCGGCACCATCGTCAACATTGCCTGGGCCGTGTTCGACCTGGTTCTGCTGAGCGTGCTCGTGGGGGCCGCAAGGTATCGAGGCTACGAAGCGATGTCCCAGACAAACGCGATGCCCCAGGCAAACGCGGTGTCCCAGGCAAACGCGGAGCCGGTTTCCGGCTCGCGGAGAGATTCCGTATCGCATACAAAGGAGGAGCGATGAAGTTTGCCGTCGAAGAGCGTGACGGCTACACCGAGGTGGCCGCGCAGGGACGGCTCAACATGGTGAGCGCCCCGCTGCTGCGGTCCGCCGTGGCGGACGCCATCGACGCAGGGCATCGGCTTCTGGTCCTCAACCTGGGGGCCACGGACTTCATGGACTCGTCTGGTCTGGGTGCCCTCGTCGCCTGCCTCAAGGCAGCGCGGCAGGCGGGCGGCGACCTCCGCATTGCGAACGTGGGCGAACAGGTCCAGATGGTGCTCAAGCTGACGAGCATGGACCGGATCCTCACGCCGTACAGCGACCCCGAGGACGCGTTCCGAGATGCCTGACCTGCTGGCCCAAGGCCACGTCCGAGGCCCCGCTGCCCCGCCGATCGTCGACGCGGTCCAGGACGAGCTCTCGCGCGTCTGGGACCAAGCCTTCGTCATCGACCCGACGGACAGGATGCCGTTCGAGCTTGCCGTGGTCGAGGTCGTGACCAACGCCGTGCGGCACGCGAAGCCGGACTCGGACGAGGAGGCGGACCAGGTCGAGCTCGATCTCGAGGTCGAGGTGCGCCGAGACCTGCTGCTTGCTCGGCTCTTCGAGCTGGGCGCCCAGCCGCTCGAAATTCCCGAGAGCGCTGGCACGATGCCCGGTCCCGAGTCGGAGGCGGGCCGCGGTCTGGCGCTCGCCCGCCAACTCCTCACGACCATCACCTGCGAGCGGCGCGACGGGGCGAACGTGTGGACCCTCACCCGCTCAGCAGACGGGAAGGCCTGATTCGGGTCTAGGGTTCGCCAGACACGCTTTAGCCGGCGCGCTGTTTCCTCGGCGCGTCCTCCCTGTGCGTGGGCGCGTCCTCCCTGTGCGTGGGCGCGTCCTCCCGGTGATGCATCGTCAGTCGAGCTGAGCCCGGGAGAGTCGGCGGGGGTGAATAGTACTCGTGGCCGGTCGGAGTGAGGGTCACGATATCCCCGAAAGTGCCGTCCGGTCCCTCGCTTCCCACCACGGCCCGCTCCCAGCCGGTCGATTCCTTGACATGGTTGCAGGCCTCGCACAGGCCTTGGCCGTTCTCCACGCTCGTCTCCCCACCCGAGGCCGCCGGGACGACGTGGTCGATGTGCCGGATCGGCGCCTCGCAGTACGGGGTGCGGCAGAACTGATCGCGGATCTCGATGAACTCGACGAGGGCCCTCGGGAAGCGACGTGAGCGGGACTCCATCGCTGCGAGCTCCCCCGTGCTGGGATCGAGGTAGAGGCGGCGCAGCCATGCCCCGGCGAGCGAGGCAGCCCCCGCCCCGCCTGAGGAGCTGCTGGTCGGCCTGCCCGCCGCTCCGGTTGCGGTTTCGGTGGCGGCGACCATGGCCCGGGCGTGGGCGGCCGGGATGGTCCCGTACCCCTGGAGCAGCGCCGGCTCGCGGGCGCCCCCGAACAGGGACGAGTCCGTCATCACCAGACCCACCCGCAGCGGCACCGCGTCCGCGTGGGCCTGCCCGGTGAGGCGTTCGACGAGGGTGTCGGCGGCCACCTGCGCCGCCGTGCGCCCATCCCCGGCGGCCCTCGCCGCGGCGCCCGCTGCCCGCAGCGCACCTGCGGCCGCGGCGGCCTGAGCCACCGGGAGGACCGCGGTGAGCTGGGCCATCGCATCGGGAAGGCGCCGCACCGTGACCCTGCGCCCCTCCTCGGCCCTGCGGGCCCGGGCCAGGGCGGCGCGGTCGTCGATGGCGTCCACCGCAGCCCGCACCGCGTCCTGCACTCCCCGGTCTCCCAGGGACTCGAGACGCCGGGGATGGCCGGCGAGGTCCTCGTCGACGGCGGAACGGGCGGCCGGAGAGAGGACCTCGACCCCCTCAGCGACCCAGACCGCCCGGTCCTCGGTGAGATGGCCCCGCGAAAGTGCCCGCAGCGTGTGGGGCATCTCGCCCACGAGCCGCCTCGACGCCGCCAGGAGCCGGGACCCGCGGGCCGGGGAGACCTTCCGCGCCAAGGCGATCTGCGCCGACGCAGAACGCTCCCGAGTCCTCGCCGCGCTCCGGCCCGTCGCGCTCTCCAACGCCGCTGCCCGCGGGTCCATCCCGGCCTCGCACAGCCGGGCGAAGAGCACCTGAACGCGTGCCTGCTCGGCCGCGGCCGCCGCTTTCAGGCGTTCGAGCGCATCGAGCCGGTCGATCAGCTCCGGACCCGTCAGATCCCCCAGTCGCCCGGAGAGCCCCAGTCGCCCGGAGAGCCCCAGTCGCTCGGAGAGTCCCAAGCGCACAAGGAAGGAAACGACCTCCTCCGTCGACGGCCCATTGCCCCCGGGCAGGAGGCGGCTCATCGCCTCGCGCCAATCCCCCTGCGGCTCCGCCGCATCGGCCCCGTCCCCCACGTCCCCCACGTCACCCATGCGAAGAGCATATCGAAGAAGTGTTCGAAGTACAAACGGATGTTCAAATAAAGATTCGAGAAAAGGCGATCCCTACCGCGGACCGCGTCGGCGCGTGCCGCGTCCCTTCCCGGCACCGCCCTTGCCGGCACCGCCCTTGCCGGCACCGCCCTTGCCGGCACCGCCCTTGCCAGCCCCGCCCTTCCCGGCACCGCGCTGGTTCTTGCCCGCGCGAGAGGCATCGTTCCGTGCCCGGGCCACCGCGGACTGGGCCGCCGACCGGTCCGAACGACGCTGCTTCGCGGCCTCCTGCTCCCCTCGCTGGACGGAGGCCTGCCTCGAGCTGCTCGCCGACCTCCCGCGCACGATGCCGATGAACTCCTGAATGGCGTCGCTCTCGTTCTCGCGCAGCCACACCACGCCGACTTCATACCCGGGGACGCCCGTCACCGGGCGGTATCGAAGCTCCGGGCGGTTGAGATGCCGGACCACACTCATCGGAAGGATCGCCAGCCCGGCTCCGCCCTCCACCAGGTCTAGCCGTTCTGAGGGGCCGCCGTCGTACTCGAACAGCTCGTCCTCGATCTCGGCGAACGGCACCTCGTCGAAGGCCTGGATCTCGTGGCCCTTCGGGGCCACGACGACGGGCAGCTCCTCGTAGAGCGGGATCAGGTGGATCCCCTCGCGGTCGACCGGGAGACGGACGAACACCAGGTCGGCGCGGCCGTCACGGAGCACGTCAAGCTGGCGGCCGTCCTCGACGAGCTCCGATTCGAGCGGGATCTCGGGAAAGCGCTCCTCCCAGCGGCGGAACCACTTTCCAGGCGCGACGCCCGCGACGAAGGCGACGCGCAGGGACGCGGGGACGTGCTCGGAATCCATGCGTCCACGGTACCCGGCTACGCTTAATCCATGACTTCCCGCAAGCCCCAGTCCATGAAGCCGGCCACCGCCGCCAAGAAGCTGGGCATCTACCTGCCGGCTACCCCTCAGGAGTTCCAAGAGGGCGAGGTCTCGCGCGAGGAACTCGACGAACTGCAGTCGAACCCGCCGGAGTGGCTCGCCGAGCTGCGCCGCAACGGTCCCCACCCGCGCCCCGTCGTTGCGCAGAAGCTCAATGTCACGATGAGCGGCTTGTCGCGGGCGGGCATCAGCGAAGCTCTCACCACGGAGCAGATCGGCGAGCTCCTGCAGAACCGGCCGCAGTGGCTCGTCGAAGAGCGCGCCAACATGGCGGCGGTGCGCGCGGAGCAGAAGCGCGTGCGCGAGGCCACCGCCGCGAAGAAGAGCAAGGGCGCATCCAAGCACTATCACTGAGCCGCGAAAGTCCGGGGGAATCAGCCGCCGCAGGAGTAGTCGCCGTCGACCGTTGAGAGGTACTGGGTCAGCACGATCCTGCCGTGCCCCGTGAAGGGCCGGCGCATGCACAGCGACTCGGCCGCAATCGCCGTCGTAGCCCCCGGGAGCCACTCGGGCAGGGCGGCGAGGGGGCTTGTCGACGGCGTGCTCCCGACGATGCGGCCCCACTGCTTGGCCGTCGAGTAGATGCCCACGCGCGCGCCCTGCGCGGCGAACGACGCTGTCATGCCCTCGAGCACCGCGCGGTTCTGCGTCGTGTCGGCCTGCCACGTGTTGGCGACCTCGACGTCGAGCCACCAGGTGTAGTCGCTCGCCGCGGACGGAAGCCCAGCGGCCCGTGCGGCTGGCGCAAACCGCTCCGCGACGTCGTCGCCCGCCAGCCCCCAGCCGAACTGCCACGCGCATGCAGGCGTCGCGTGCCCCGTGCACGTCCCGTAGGGGGTGGCGCCCGACGTCGGCCAGCCGGCCGGGAGCCTGGCCGGCGCGGGCGCGGCGGGGTCGGCCGTATTGACGTAGAGCTGCACCTTCGCCTGGGCGGTCCCACCTGTGGTCCCGGCCGCCCAGCCGAGCTGGCTCTGGAGGCACGGGTTCGTCGTCGTCGAAATGCCGTGGTTCAGCCCGACGACGCCGAACGCAGCCCCCGCTGGCGGCGGCGCGCTGCACTGCGGGTACGAGATGTCCGCGCCGAGCACAGCAGGCGCCGTGGACCGTGCGGGAGGCCGTGGGGCGCTCGGGACTGCCGCTCCGCCGAGGGCGAGGACGAGGACGGCGGCTCCGGCCGCACCGGCCGAGCGCACCGCGAGGTCTCGGAATGCTCGGAGGGGACGCGCCAAGGGTGCCGGTGCCTCAGCGGGGAAGGTTGGCTGCGAGGAGGTCGCGGTGCGTGACGGCGGCTTCCGTGTGCAGTCGGTCGCCCGCCTCGGTCAGCTCGACGTACAGCGAGCGACGATCTTCGGCGCAGGCCGCGCGCCGCACGAAACCGGCCTTCTCGAGCCGGTCGACGATCTTCGAGAGGGCGCTCTGAGTCATGGGGGAGACCGCCGTCAGGTCCTTCATACGGCACCCCTCATGGCTGTGCTCGGCGAGGAGGTCGAGCGTCTCGAACTCGTTCAGACCGATGCCGTGGCGGGCCGAGAGCTCGCGGTCGAGGGTGTTCGACGTCTTGAGGTAGGCGCACTGGATGGCCCGCCACTGTTCGACGAGCTGGGGGGTGGCCTCCGTTGACATGCCGACCATTCTACGCGTCCGAGCTTTTATATTCCACGTCAATATTTTCCTTGTCATTTGATGATGCGTCATGTAGCGTCCTAGGCATGGCACAAGAGCTGACCTCCCTCCCCGACTTGGCCACCCGTCAGACCTTCAACCCGGAGTCCACTCCCGTCTGGACGCGCGCCCAATGGCTCCTCCTCGTCACCCTCTGCGTCGTCCTCGCCCTCGACGGACTGGATGTCTCGATGGTGGGCGTCGCGCTCCCCTCCATCGGGCGTGAGCTCGGCCTCGGAACAGGGGCCCTCCAGTGGATCGTGTCGGGCTACGTGCTCGGGTACGGCTCCTTGCTCCTCCTGGGTGGTCGCATGGCCGACCTTCTCGGGCGGCGCCGGATCTTCCTCGCGGCGCTCTCCGTCTTCGCTGCGGCCTCCCTCCTCGGCGGCCTCATGAGCGACCCGAGCCTCCTCATTGCGACGCGCTTCGTCAAGGGACTCGCCGCCGCCTTCACGGCACCGACCGGATTCTCGATCATCACGACGAACTTCGCGGAGGGCCGCGAACGCAATCGGGCGATCTCGATCTACACGACGTTCGGGGCGAGTGGGTTCTCGCTCGGGCTCGTCGTCGGCGGCCTCATGACGGCGCTCAGCTGGCGCTGGACGTTCCTGTTCTCGGTGCCGTTCGCGGTCGCGGCCGTGCTCCTGGGCCTGCGGTTCATCCCGCGGGACCGGCCAGCGGCGGGCGGCGGGCATGACCTGTGGGGCGCGCTCACGCTCTCCGGGGGCATGCTCGGCCTCGTCTTCACCCTCGTCTCCGCCCCCGGTGCAGGCTGGGGCTCGGCGCAGACGGTCGGCGGATTCGCCGCGTCCGCCGTGGTCCTTGCCGCGTTCGGGTGGATCGAGACCCGGGCCAAGCACCCGCTGCTGCGGTTCGGGATCCTCCGCGAAGGCTGGGTCGCGCGCGCCAATCTCGCCGCCGTCGCCCTCTTCGGCTCTTACTTGAGCTTCCAGTTCATCGTGACGCTGTACCTGCAGTCGGTCCTCGGCTGGGCGCCGCTCGCGATGGCCCTCGCCCTCCTCCCGGCTGGCCTCATGGTCGCGGGCAGCGCCCCGTTCGCGAGCCGGCTCATCGACCGCTTCGGGGCGTCACGGCTCGTCGTCGCGGGACTGCTCTCGCTCTCGCTCGGGTACCTGCTGTTCCTCCGGATCGGAACCCATCCCGCGTACCCGACGGACATCCTCCCCTCCGTGCTGCTCCTCGGCGTCGGCTTCGCCCTCG
>NZ_DAIUJO010000038.1:0-32588 GCF_036848755.1 Sinomonas sp.
CAGCTGCTGCACTCGTTCGTGTACAGCTACCAGGACCGCCACAAGCGCAAGGGCGACTTCCGTCGCCTGTGGATCCAGCGCATCAATGCCGCTGCCCGCGCTAACGGCCTGACTTACAACCGCCTCATTCAGGGCCTCAAGGCCGCCGAGGTCGAGGTTGACCGGCGCATGCTCGCCGAGCTCGCAGTCTCCGACGCGGCCGCGTTCGCCGCGCTCGTCGAGGTTGCCAAGAAGGCGCTCCCGTCGGACGTCAACGCTCCGGTGGCAGCGAAGTAGGCTTCGCCCCTGCGTTTCGGACGCCCGCACTGCCTCTCGGCAGTGCGGGCGTTCGCTTTGCACGCGTGCCTGTGCAGCGACCACCTCGGGCAGGGACCACCTCGGGCCCGACCACCTCGGGGCCGATCGGTTTAGGGTGGACCAGTGACTTCCATGACGAACCCGCGCGCCGACCGCGTCCGGGATGTCGCCAAGCTCGCCCAGCGTTCGGCCCGGCAACGGCGGGGACTGTTTCTCGCCGAGGGGCCCCAGGCGGTACGCGAGGCCTTGCGGCTCGATGCCCGTCGCCGCGAGGCACCCGCGGCGGAATCCGGCGTTGAACAGAGGCCGCTCGTCGCCGAGGTCTATGCGAGTGCCGCGTGCCTCGAGCGGTATCCGGAGCTGGATGATCTGGCAACTGCTACGGGCGCGCTCCGCCTCGCGACCGATGAGGTCCTCGCCGCCATGGCGGACACAGTGAACCCTCAGGGCATTGTCGCGGTATGCCGGTATCTCGATGTCTCGCTCGATGACGTCCTCGCCCGGTCGCCGCGCCTTGTTGCCGTCCTCTGCCGCGTCCAGGACCCCGGCAACGCTGGGACCATCCTGCGGGCCGCGGATGCGGCAGGTGCGGACGCGGTGGTCCTCACCGAGGGAAGCGTCGACGTCTACAACCCGAAGGCCGTCCGCAGCACCGCTGGGTCCCTGTTCCACGTGCCTGTCGTCACGGGGACGGACGCGGGCGGGCTCGTCGCGCGACTGCGCGACGCGGGGCTGGGCGTGCTGGCCGCCGACGGCTACGGAGCTGTCGACCTCGACACGTTGCAGGACGAAAGTGCGGGGCGTCGGCTCGGCACCGAGGCGAACGCTGCGCCCCAGGCGTCCCGGAACGCGCCGTCGTCGTACGCCCTCGAGGCTCCCACGGTGTGGCTCTTCGGCAACGAAGCCCAAGGCCTCTCCGATGAGGAGCTCGCGCTGGCGGACGCGAGGGTGGCCGTGCCCGTCTACGGGGAGGCCGAGAGCCTGAACGTGGGGACGGCGGCCACGGTGTGCCTGTATGCAAGCGCGCGGGCGCAGCGGCTTGGCGTCGGAGCGAACGGGTAGATTCAAAGTCATGTCGGATTCCGGGGGTCCCAAGGCGGTGGTCGCTGCGCTCGCGGCCAACCTCTCCATCGCGGCGATGAAGTTTGTCGCGTTCATCCTGACGTCTTCGTCGTCGATGCTCGCCGAGGCCATCCACTCGGTCGCCGACTCGGGCAACCAGATCCTGCTGCTCATTGGGGGGAAGCGCTCGGCCCGGCAGGCGAGCCCCCAGCACCCCTTCGGGTACGGCCGCGAACGCTACATCTACGCGTTCATCGTCTCGATCGTCCTGTTCACGGTCGGCGGCCTGTTCGCACTGTTCGAGGCGTGGGAGAAGTTCCAGCACCCGCACGGGATCGAGGGCCCCTGGTGGTGGGTCCCGCTCGCCATCCTCGTGGGCTCGATCATCGCCGAGGGCCTCTCGTTCCGAACCGCGATGGGCGCTTCGAGGCCCCACCGGGGCACGCAGAACCTCGTGCAGTTCGTCCGGTCGGCGAAGCAGCCGGAGCTTCCGGTCATCCTGCTCGAGGATTTCGGTGCGCTCGTCGGGCTTGCCTGCGCGCTGTTCGGGGTCTCGCTCACCCTCATCACCGGAAACGGGGTCTGGGACGCGGTCGGCACCGCGATGATCGGGATCCTGCTGGTCGTGATTGCTGCCGTCCTCGCGCTCGAGACGAGTTCGCTCCTGCTCGGCGAATCCGCAACGTCGGCGGACATCGCGAAGATCGAGTCCGCGCTCGAGAGCAATGGGACGCGGATCATCCACCTGCGCACCATGCACTTGGGCCCGGACGAGCTGCTCGTGGCGGCGAAGTTCAGCGTCGGCACGGCGTCGACGGGCGCCCAGATCGCGCAGGCGATCGACGACGCCGAGGCCCGCATCCGCGCCGCGGTTCCGAGCGCCCGCGTCATCTACCTCGAACCCGACATCCCCCGGGTCGGCTAGGGACTGCTCAGGCGAGCGGGCGACGCCGCTCGAGGCGCCCGCTCGCGGCGGCCACCCCGATGCCCAGGAGAGCGAGCACGGCGCCCACCCAGGCGGGTGCCGTGAACCCCCAGCCCCACCCGATGACGAGGCCGCCGAGGAACGCACCGAGTGCGTTGGCCACATTGAGCGCGGAGTGGTTGAGCGACGAGGCGAGAGTCGGTGCATCCGGTGCCGAGTCGAGAAGGCGGGTCTGCAGGGCGGGGATGAGGATCGAGCCGGAACCGCCCACGACGAACACCATGACAAGCGCCGTGGGCCACCACACGGCGCCGAGGGCGTAGAGCACCATGCAGACGGCCACGAGCGCAAGGCCACGGTAGATCGTGCCCATGACCGAACGGTCGGCGAGGCGGCCGCCCACGATGTTGCCCACCACCATGCCGAGTCCGTAGAGCGCGACGACGAGCGGCATGAGGTCCTCAGGCAGCCCCGCGACGCTCGTCATCGTGTGCGAGATGTACGTGTACGTGGCGAAGAAGCCGCCGAAGCCCACGACGCCGATCAGGAGGGCGAGCCACATCTGGGTGCGCGAGAGTGCGCGGAGTTCCCGGCGGATGCTGGCCTCGGGGTGCGCGCGCTCGAAGGGCACGAAGCGCCAGATCATCACCACGGCGGTCAGCCCGATGGCGGCGGTCAGGACGAACAGCAGACGCCAGCCGAAGGACTGTCCGAGCCACGTCGCGAAGGGGACGCCGAGGACGTTCGCGACAGTGAGCCCCGACATCACGGTCGCGATCGCCCAGCCCCGCTTCGTCGGAGCGACGAGTGAGGCGGCGAGCACGGCGGCCGCACCGAAGTAGGCGCCGTGGGGCAGGCCCGACGCGAACCGGGACACCAGCATCTGGCCGAATCCCGCCGCGAAGACGGAAGACAGGTTGGCGAGGCCGATGAACGCGGCGAGTCCCATCACCAGGACCTTGCGGGGGAGTCGCGCCCCCACGGCGGCGAGCACGGGGGCTCCGACGACGACGCCGAGGGCGTACGCCGAGATCAGTTCGCCCGCCTGCGGGGTGCTGATGGCGAGGCCCCGCTCGATCTCCTTGAGCAGGCCCATCGTCGTGAACTCGACGGTGCCGATGCCGAAGCCGCCGATCGCGAGAGCGAGCATGGCCCAGAACAGGGGCTTGGGGGCGAGGGGCGGCCTGTGGCTGAGGCTGTAGCCCAAGCCGGGGGACGGGCTCGGGGGCGCCGTGGGGGCGGAGTGCGGCGCGGTCCGCGCGTCGGATGTGGTCACGGTGGGCTTCAACCTCCCGGAACGCCCGCGCATTCCGCACGCACCTGCGGGCCACGGCCTAGACTTTGACGGTGCAGTCGAGGGATGGGCAGGACATAGTCCAGGTAGTGGGCGGGGCAATCGTCGATTCCCTCGCGCGCCCGACGCGGCTTCTCGCCGCCCGGCGGACCGCGCCGCCGGCCTTTGCGGGGATGTGGGAGTTCCCCGGCGGGAAGGTCGAGCAGGGCGAGTCCCACGAGGCGGCCCTGCACCGCGAGCTTGCCGAGGAGCTCGGGGTCCGCGTCCTGCTCGGTCACGAAGTCGCAGCCCCTCGCGCCGTTGGGTGGCCGCTCAACGCGAAGGCCGCGATGCGCGTGTGGTTTGCCGAGATCGTCGACGGTGACCCTGCCCCCCTCGAGGACCACGACGAGCTGCGTTGGGTGCCGCTGGACGACGTCGAGCGCCTCTCCGGGCTCGGGTGGATTCCCGCGGACCTTCCCATCGTCGGTGCCGTGCGCGCGGCGTGCCGAGCCCTGACCGGCAGGGCCTAGAAGAGCTCCTCCTGCACAGCCGCCGGACGGAGCATGATGCTGTTCTCAGGGCTGTCGCCTGCCGGGGTGCCGTTCATGCGGTGGCCGAAGCTCTCGGCACCCGCGAAGCGGTGGCGGGCCTTGGCGGCGTTGACGCGGCGCGCGAGCCACGTTCGGTAGTCCTTGGGCGCGTAGGCCCCGTTCCCATAGAGCCTCCGGTAGCGTCCGACGAGACGGGGGTGCTCGCGCGCGAGCCACTGCATGAACCATTCCTTGGTGCCCGGGCGCAGGTGGAGCGCGCCGGCCGTGACCCCAGTGGCACCGGCCGCGGCGAGGGCGCCGAACAGGGCATCGATGTGGTCCTCGCCGTCGGTGAGCCAGGGCAGGATCGGCATGGCCATGACCCCGCAGGGAAGCCCGGCGTCGCGCAGCTTGGAGACGAGCGACAACCGGGCCGACGGCGTCGGGGTGCCGGGCTCGATCACGGACTGGAGCTCGGGGTCGAGCATCGCGAGCGAGATCGAGGTGCCCACGGGCACGTGAGCGGCCGCTGCCTTGAGGAGCGGCAGGTCCCGGGCCAGGAGCGTCCCCTTGGTCAGGATCGAGAACGGGGTGCCCGATTCGGCGAGGGCACGGATGATGCCGGGCATGAGCGCATACCGGCCTTCGGCCCGTTGGTAGGGATCGGTGTTGGTGCCGAGTGCCACGTGCTCCCGCGACCACGAGGGGCGGGCGAGTTCGGCCTTCAGGACGTCGACGACGTTGACCTTGACCACCACCTGGCGATCGAAGTCCAAGCCCGCGTCGAGGTCCAGATAGGTGTGGGTGCCGCGCGCGAAGCAGTAGACGCAGGCGTGGCTGCACCCTCGGTAGGGATTGATCGTCCATCGAAACGGCATGGAGGACGCCGGCGGCACCTTGTTGAGCGCCGATCTGGCGGCGACCTCATGGAACGTGATGCCTTGGAACTCCGGCGTCCGGACGGCGCGGAGGAGCCCCGCGAGCGGGATGAGGGGAGCTCCCTCGGTGCTCGCTTCGGCCTCGCCCCGCGCTGTCTGCGTGTTCCATCGCATGGCCACTATTCGAATACATTTTCGAACACGCTGTCAAGCCTTCGCCGAGAGCCTCCACGTCGCGGAGACCGAGGCGCTGACGTCCGTCTCGCCAGCTTCGATCGGGAGGGGTTCGACCGAGCTGGCCAAAGCTGCACGGGCGAGCGGGATCGGTGCCCCGGGCGCGCTGAAGCCTGCAGCGTCGATCCGCAGGACCGCCCCCAAGGTGCGCCCCGCCCTGTGGGCGAGCCGCTCGGCTGCCGCCCGCGCGTCGTCGAACGCCGCCTCCTGCGCTGCCGCCTGAAGTCTCGAGCGATCGCTCACCTCAAGCGTCAGCCCGTGGACCCTGAGGGCGTCGCCCCCGGAGCGGACGACGGCGTCGAGCACCTCGGGCGTGCGCGCGAGCTCCCGGACGGTGATCGTCAGGCTCGTGCTCGCGACGTACGCGACGACCTGCTGCCCGCTGTTCTCGCGCCACACGGTCTCACCGCGGACGCTGAGGCCGCTCGTCGAGAGGTCGGCGCGCGGAACGCGCAGCCCGAGCACGCTGTCGACCACGCGTCGGGCCGCCCCGGACGCGCCCGCGTAGGCCTGGGCGAGGCCCGCGTCGCGCACCTCGACCGCGAGGCGCAGGATGGCGGCGTCCGGCGCGGAGCGGACGACGCCGACACCGGTCGTGCTGACAAGGTCGGGCTTGTGTACCACGCCTCTCACGCTAGCCGTGCACGGGCATCACGCACAGAGCCGAGGGGAACGTTCGCAGGAGACGAAACGGGCGAGACAGCGCGTCTACTAGACTGGGGGCGCAAACCCACCCGCTGCGTAAGAACGGTCCATGACTGATACATTGCCCGGCGCCACCGTCCCGGATCCTTTGGACGAGGCTGCCGTCACCGCCGCCGTCGAGCGCGCCCTCGAGGACATCTCGGGCGCGTCCACCCTGGACGAGCTCAAGGCCGTCCGGATCGCCCACACCGGGGAGAAGTCCCCCCTCGCGCTCGCCAACCGGGCCATCGGCTCGCTGCCGAAGGAGTCGAAGGCGAGCGCGGGCAAGATCGTGGGCTCAGCGCGCGGGCGCGTGAACAAGGCCATCGGTGAGCGCTCGGAGGTCCTCGAGGCGGAGAACGACGCCCGGATCCTGCTCGAAGAGACCGTCGACGTGACCGCCGCACCACGGCGTCGCCGCGCGGGCGCGCGGCACCCCCTTTCGACCCTCCAGGACCGGGTGAGCGACATCTTCGTGGGCATGGGGTGGGAGATCGCGGAGGGTCCCGAGGTCGAGTCCGAGTGGTTCAACTTCGACGCCCTCAACTTCAAGCCGGACCACCCCGCACGCGAGATGCAGGACACGTTCTTCGTCGATCCGCCGGAGCGGCACGTTCTCATGCGCACGCACACGTCGCCCGTCCAGGTCCGGGCGATGCTCGAGCGCGAGGTGCCGATCTACGTCCTGTGCCCCGGCAAGGTCTTCCGCACCGACGAGCTCGACGCGACGCACACGCCCGTCTTCCACCAGTTCGAGGGCCTCGCCGTCGACAAGGGGCTCAGCATGGCAGACCTGCGCGGGACCCTCGAGCACTTCGCGCGGCTCATGTTCGGCCAGGACGCCCAGATCCGGCTCCGCCCGAACTACTTCCCCTTCACGGAGCCGAGCGCCGAGCTCGACGTGTGGCACCCGGGTGCGAAGGGCGGCCCCCGGTGGATCGAATGGGGCGGCTGCGGCATGGTCAACCCCAATGTCCTCCGGGCAGCCGGCATTGACCCGGACGTCTACTCCGGGTTCGCCTTCGGCATGGGCATTGAGCGGACGCTCATGTTCCGCAACGACGTCGTCGACATGCGGGACATGATCGAGGGCGACGTCCGCTTCAGCGAGCACTTCGGGATGGAGATCTAGGGACATGCGAATCCCCCTTTCATGGCTGCGCGAGTACACGCAGCTCCCGGCGGACGCGACCGCCGAAGACCTCATGGCCGACCTGGTCTCCGTCGGGCTCGAGGAAGAGGCAGTCCACCGGCCCTCGGAGAGCATCAGCGGGCCGATTGTCGTGGGGCAGGTCCTGAGCCTCGTCAAGGAGCCCCAGTCCAACGGCAAGACGATCAACTGGTGCCAGGTCCGCGTCGTCCCGGAGGGCCACGAGCAGACGCTCACCGGCAAGGGCATCGACCCGTCCGGAGTCCAGGGCATCGTGTGCGGTGCACACAACTTCGTCGAGGGCGACAAGGTCGTCGTGACGCTCCCCGGCGCCACGCTGCCGGGCGACTTCCACATCGCGGCACGCAAGACCTACGGCCACGTCTCGGCCGGCATGATCGCTTCCGCCCGTGAGCTCGGCATCGGCGAGGACCACGACGGCATCATCGTGCTCTCGCGCCTCGGCCTCGACCCCGAGATCGGCACGGACGCCCTCGCCCTGTTCGGCCTGAACGACGAGGCGGCGGAGATCAACGTGACGCCCGACCGCAGCTACTGCTTCTCGATCCGGGGTATCGCCCGCGAATACGCGCACGCCACGGGGACGTCGTTCGAGGACCCGGCCACACGCGTGACGCCGCCGGCTTCCCTCGAAGGAGGCTACGACGTCGTCCTCGACGACCGTGCCCCGATCCACGGGGTGCTCGGGTGCGACCGCTTCGTGGCCCGCACCGTCCGGGGGATCGATCCGGCCCGGCCCACCCCGCAGTGGATGGTCTCACGCCTCCGGCTCTCGGGAGTCCGCTCGATCTCGCTGCCCGTCGACATCTCGAACTACGTCATGTTCGAGCTCGGCCAGCCGACCCACTGCTACGACCTCGACAAGCTCACGGGCACGATCACCGTGCGCCGGGCCGAGGAGGGCGAGAAGCTCGAGACGCTCGACGGCAAGGTCCGGGAGCTCGATCCTGAGGACCTGCTCATCACGGACGAGTCCGGGCCGATCGGCATCGCCGGCGTCATGGGGGGCGCCTCCACCGAATGCTCGGACACGACGGTCAACGTGCTCGTCGAGTCCGCCCACTTCGACACGGTCACGGTCGGCCGCTCCCGCCGTCGGCACAAGCTGCCCTCGGAAGCGTCAAAGCGCTTCGAGCGGGGCGTCGACTGGCAGGTCGCTGATGAAGCAGCGCAGCGCGTCGTGGATCTGCTGGTCGAACTCGGCGGCGGCGTCGAGGACGAGGCCGGCACCGACGTCGGCAGCGCGCCCGAGCCGTCGCAGATCCTCCTGCCCGGGGCGTTCGCCTCGGAACGGATCGGCATGGAGTTCAGCGAGGAGCTCATCGCGCGGACGCTCGGCGACTTGGGAGCCGCAGTCGAGCGGCGAGGCGCCGACTACCTCGTGACGCCGCCGAGCTGGCGGCTCGACCTCGAGACCAAGGAGGATCTCTCCGAAGAGATCGCGCGGCTCGTCGGCTACGACAAGATCCCTTCGCGCCTCCCGGTCGCCCCTCCCGGCCGCGGCCTGACGAGGGTCCAGCAGCAACGCAGGCGCCTCATGCAGGCGCTCGCCGACGCGGGCCTGACCGAGGTCCTTGCCTACCCCTTCGTCTCGGAGGCAGCGAACGAGACATTCGGCGTCGCTGAAGCCGGCGCCCCCCGCCCCGCCGTCAGGCTGGCGAATCCGCTCAGCGAGGAGCTCGGCTGGCTGCGGACGTCGATGCTGCCGGGCCTCCTGGAGGTCGCCAAGCGCAACCATTCTCGGGGCTTCCGCGACCTCGCGCTCTTCGAGGCAGGACTCGTGTTCCTCCCCGAGGACGGACTGATCGGCACGCCGTCCATCCCGCCGCTCGGAGCGTTGCCCACCGACGACGTCCTCGACCGCCTCGAGGGAGGCCTCCCGCGCCAGCCGCTCCACGTTGGCGCCGTCTTCACCGGCCACGACTCGCCGGCGGCCGCCAACCATACGCCCCGGCTCTGGGACTGGTCGGACGCCATCGACTTCGCGCGTCTCGCGGCGGACGTGCTGGGTGTGGACCTCGTCGTGACCCAAGGTGCCCACCAGGCCTTCCACCCGGGCCGCACGGCGCAGCTCGCTTTGCGCACGGGCGAGGTCGTCGGCTACGCGGGCGAGCTCCACCCGAAGCTGCTCGCGGCGCACGACCTGCCCGCGCGTTCGGTCGCGCTCGAATTCGACGCGGACGCGCTGTTCGAGGCCGCCCCGGACGTCATCGTCGCGAAGCACATCTCCACGTTCCCGGTGGCTACCCAAGACGTCGCGCTCATCGTCGACGCGGAGGTCCCGGCCGACGACGTCAAGGAGGCGCTGCGCGAGGGTGCAGGGGAGCTCCTCGAGGAGGTGCACCTCTTCGACGTGTACGCGGGCCAAGGCATCGGCGAAGGCAAGAAGTCGCTGGCCTTCGGTCTCCGCTTCCGGGCCGCAGACCGAACGCTCACCGCCGACGAGGCCTCCGAGGCCAGGGCGGCGGCTGTTGCGCGCGCGGCCGAACGCTTCGGGGCCGTGCAGCGCTGAGCCTGCCGGAACGTGAGGCGGCCGGAACGACCGGGCCGCGGCGCTCGATGATTCTGCGGGCCCTGCAGGTGCGGGGTGAGCAGCCTCTCGGGACCGTGGGTGAACCGACGGTCGGGGAGGCCCAGCGGGCCAAGGCGATGGCGGACCCTCGGGCCGCGTACGAGTTCACTCTCGCGCGCCTCGCGCTCCGGGGGCTCGTCGCGGAGCTGCTCGGGATTGACCCCCGGCTCATCGTCCCCGCGTACGAGTGCCCCGAATGCGGCACAGGCGAACACGGTGCACCGGGCTTCGTCCTCCGCGACGGCGACGGCGACGGCGGCCGCGGCGACAGCCTGCCGATCGCGGCGAGCGCGTCGAGAGCGGGCGGATGGGCACTGTTCGCAGCCGAGGTGATCGACGGCGGCGCGCGGCCGCGGCTCGGCGTCGACCTCGCCGCCGTCGGGGACTTCCGGCGCTCGATCCCGGACGCTGCCTTCACCGCGGCCGAGCGGCGCCGTGTGTCCACGGCCCCTGACGCTCCCGCCGAGGCTGCACGGCTCTGGGCCCGGAAGGAGGCCCTCCTCAAGGCGCGCGGCGAGGGCCTGCGCACGGACCCCGCGACGGTGGAAACCCTTGAGGACGCCCGCGTCGTCGACCTTTCCCCGCGCGCGCTCGGACTCCCCGACGGTCTGGCGGCGGCGCTCGCCGTCGTCAGGCGCTGATGGCGTCCTGCTCGGGCAGGGCCGGGAGCTCGCGGCAGTACAGCCACCGATCCAGGACTCGCGCGGCGTCGAAGCCGGGGACCTTGCCGCAGACCCGGTCGAGCACGGCGACGAGGTCTGGCGTCGACGCATTCCCGTGACGGTAGTCGGATCCGAAGGTCCGGAGCGAGGCGAAGAAGAGCCCATCGCCCACGGCGCAGCGGACGGCGTGCAGCGCGAGCGCCCCTCGCTTGTAGACGCGGTCGTCGAACATGAGGTGGGGGCCCGGGCGCCCGATCTCGAGGTCCTGCGGTTCATCCTTGAGGTACCGCCATGCAGCAGTGGCGCGTTCGCTCGCCGACCGCAGGCCCGCGCGCTCGCTCCACAGCCACTCGGCGTAGCACGCGAAGCCCTCATGGAGCCAGATGTCCTGCCACCGCACCACGGTCACCGAGTTGCCGAACCACTGATGGGCGAGCTCGTGGGCGAGCAGCCGCTGCGCCTCCCACGTCGGCTTGATGTGGTTAGGCCCCACGATGGAGAGGGTCTGCGACTCGAGCGGGATCTCGAGTTCGTCCTCGGTGACGACGACCGTGTAGTCGCGGAAGGCATACGGCCCGAACAGCTCGGTGAACAGCTCCAGCATCCGCACCTGGTCCTTGAGCCCTGCCTGGGCTTCCGCGAGGAGGCCGGGAGGAACCGCGGCCCCCACGCGGACCGGCCGGCCGCCCTCCGTGGGGCACTCGCCGAGCTCGATGCCGCGATAGCGTCCGATCAGCAGGGTCGCGAGATAGGGCGCCATGGGCTCGCGCTGCTCGTACACCCACGTTTCGCGGCTCGACTTCCTGCGCTGGCCGACGAGGAGGCCGTTCGAGACGGCACGGTACCCCGCGTCGACCGTCGCCGAGACGCGGAAGGACGCTTTCTGGGTCGGGTGGTCGTTGCACGGGAACCAGGTGGGCGCCCCCGTGGGCTGCCCCGCGACGAGGACGCCGTCCTCGAGCTCCTCCCAGCCGATCTCGCCCCAGACGCCGCGGACGGGGCGCGGGGTGCCCTCGTAACGGACGTCGAGCTCGAAGGCGCGACCGGCGGGAATCGCGGCGCGCAGCTTGACGATGAGCTGGTCGCCGCGCTGCGTCGCCTTCGCGGCCTTCGCCCCGTTGACGTGCACCTTGGCGGCCTTGAGGCCCGCGAGGCTCAGGACGACGGCGTCGACGTCCCCGCGCGCCTCGGCGAGGATGCGCGCGCGTCCCTCGAGCCGGTTGCTCGAGAGCTTGACGTCAAGGTCGAGGTCGTAGTGCCGGACGCGATACGCATCGGTTCCGTGCCCAGGCGTGTACGGATCGAGGACCTCGGAGCTGGGGCTCTTCGCGGGGCTCACGGGCGCGGCGCCTTTGGCTCGGCCCACGGGACCACGGGGTTGCCGCGCCAATAGGTGCCCGCGGGGACGTGCTCGCCACGCATGACGAGCGACGCCGGCCCGACGGTGCCGCCGCGACCGATCGCCGCCCCGGGCAGGATCACCCCGTGGGGACCCATGGTGGCGCCCTCGGCGAGCGTCACGCGGTCGATGCTCATGATGCGGTCGTGGAACAGGTGCGTCTGGATCACGCACCCGCGGTTCACGGTCGAGCTCGGGCCGAGCTCCACGAGGTCCGCCTCCGGAAGCCAGTAGCTTTCGCACCACGCTCCGCGCCCGATCCGCGCGCCGAGGGCCCGCAGCCACCAGACGAGGGCGGGCGTGCCGGCTGCGGCGCGGGCGAACCACGGGGCCGCAACCATCTCGACAAACGTGTCCACGACCTCGTTCCGCCACACGAACGAACTCCACAGGGGATGCTCCCCGGCACGAATGCGGCCGACGAGCGCCCACTTGGCGAGGACAGCCGCACCCGCGGCGACGGCGCCGGCCGCGAGCATGACGGCACCGCACAGGAGAGCGGCGGCCGGGTAGCCCCAGGTCCCGGCGAGCCAGTCCAGGGCCGCAAGGACGACGACGGCGATCGCGACCGTGACCACGACCGGCACTGCGCGGCACAGCTCCCAGAAGCCGCGGGCGAGCTTGAGCCGCGCCGGCGGATTGAACGTGCGGCTCGCGTCGGCCTCGACGGACGTCCGACGCAGCCGGACGGGTGGGCTGCCGAGCCAGGACGAGCCGGACTTCGCCTTCTTGGGCGTCGCCGACAGCACCGCGACGAGCCCGTCCTTCGGCACCGAGCGGCCAGGCGCCGTCATGCCCGAGTTCCCGAGGAACGCGCGTTTGCCGACCTTCGCCGGGGCGATGCGGAGCCAGCCGCCGCCGAGCTCATACGAGGCGACCATCGTGTCGTCGGCGAGGAACGCGCCCTCGCCGACGGTGGTCATCTTGGGCACGAGGAGCACGGTCGAGGCCTCGACGTTCCTGCCGATGTCCGCCCCGAGCAGCCGAAGCCACGTGGGCGTGAAGAGGCTCGCGTAGAGCGGGAACAGGAGGTCGCGGGCCAAGTCCAGGACCCGCTCGGTCGCCCAGACCTGCCAGCCGACGCGGCTGCGGACGGGATAGGTGCCTTCGCGAAGGCCGATTCCCAGAAGGCGGGTCGAGCCGGCGACGAGAAGCAGATTCGACACGAACCAGACGGCCGCCGCGAGCGGGGCCGCTGCCAGGAGCGAGGGGAGGGCCGCGTGGAGGGTCCCGTGGCCTGCGGCCGCCCACGCGAGGACTGCGCCCGCTGCGGCGCCCGAAGCGTAGGGGATGAGCGCAAGGAGCGTGGAGGCCGCCCCGAAGGCGGCGATCCAGAGGCCCTCGGCGAGGGCCGATCGATCGGGGCGGTCGGGCCACTCGGGCTTGGCCTTCCCCACCCGACGTGCCGGGGAGCCGGCGACCCGAAGGCCTGCCTTGATCTTCCCAGAGACCGCCGAGCCCGGGTCCACGACGGCGTTCGCACCCACCTGGGCACCCGGGAGGAGGGTGGAGCGGGAGCCGATGGTCGCGCCCGCACCGATGCGTACCGCACCGACGTACACCGAGTCGCCGTCGACCCACCAGCCGGCCAAGTCCACCTCGGGCTCGACCGAGGCCCCGTCCCCGATGGAGAGCATCCCCGTGACCGGCGGCACCGAGTGCAGCACGACATTCCGTCCGATGGTCGCGCCGAGGGCGCGCGCGTAATAGGGGACCCAGGGGGCGCTCGCGAGGCTCACGGCCTGTGACAGGTCGGAGATCTGCTCGGCGAGCCACAGCCTGAGGTGGACGCTCCCCGAACGCGGGTAGCGGCCGGGTGAGACCCCGCGCAGCAGCAGCCGTGCCGCCCCGACGGCGATCGCCATCCGCCCCAACGGGCTCACGAAGACGAGCCACGAGGCCCCGACCCACCACCAGGAGACGGACGGCGCTGCCGCGACGCTGCCGCTCGGAGCGAGCACCGAGGCGAGCAGGTTGTTGGTGGCCATGAGATACGTCAGCCAGCGCATGCCGACGAGGATGAAGAGCGGGACGCCCAGCAGGGTCTGGGCGAGCTGGGTGCGCCCCGACGTGGGGGCCACCGAGCGGTCGACGGCGGGTGCGCCGCCGTGCGGGGCCGCACCCAGCACGGCTTCCATGAGCGCGCCCAGCCTTGGGTGCGAGTACACGTCCGCGACCGTGACCGTCGGGTAGCGGTGGCGCAGTGCTGAGACCAGCTGAGCGGCCGCGAGGGAGCCGCCGCCTGCCGCGAAGAAATCGGCGTCGAGGCCGGCGGGCTTGGCGCCGAGCACGCCGCCCCACTGTTCGAGGATCCACGCGGCGTCCTCGGGCAGCTCGAGGTCTTCCTCCGTGCCCTGCTCCGTGCCGGGAAGGGGCCAGGGCAGCGCATTGCGGTCGACCTTGCCGCTCGTCTTGGTCGGGAGGGAGTCGACGACGGCGAGCAGGGGCACGAGGGCCGCGGGGAGGGCGCGCGTCAGCCGTCTTCTCGCATCGGCGAGGTCCGGCGGCGCGCCGTCCCCGGCCGCGAGGTAGCCGACGAGGATCTGGTTCCCGGCCGCCGTCGTCCGCACCGCCGCCGCCGCGCCGGCGATGCCCGGAAGGGCCTGGAGAGCGGAGTCCACTTCGCCGAGTTCGATGCGGCGGCCGCCCAGTTTGACCTGGTCGTCGGCGCGGCCCTGGAAGAGGAGGCCTTCCGGCTCGAACTTCACGAGGTCGCCGGAGCGGTACGCGCGCTCCCAGCCGAGGGGCGCGAGCGGGGCGTACTTGGCAGCGTCCTTCTCTGGGTCGAGATAGCGCGCAAGCCCGACGCCGCCGATGATGAGCTCGCCCACGCCGCCTTCGGGGACGGGCACGCCGTGCGGGTCGACGACGGCGAGGTCCCAGCCGTCGAGCGGCAGCCCGATGCGTACGGGGCCCTCGCCGCCGAGCAGCGCCGCACACGCGACAACCGTGGCCTCGGTCGGGCCGTAGGTGTTCCACACCTCCCGGCCCTCCACGGCGAGCCGCTGCGCGAGTTCGGGCGGGCACGCTTCGCCTCCGAAGATGAGCAGGCGGACGTTCTCGAGCGCTTCGGCGGGCCACAGCGCCGCGAGCGTCGGGACGGTGGAGACGACGGTGATCCCTCGCGCCACGAGCCATGGTCCCAGGTCCATGCCGGTCCGCACGAGCGAGCGTGGGGCCGGGACGAGGCATGCGCCGTGCCGCCACGCGAGCCACATCTCCTCGCACGAGGCGTCGAACGCGACGGAGAGGCCCGCGAGCACGCGGTCCTCGGGTCCGATGGGCTCCGCTCGGAGGAACAGCCGCGCCTCGGCGTCCACGAACGCTCCGGCCGAGCGGTGCTGCACGGCCACGCCCTTGGGAGTGCCGGTGGAGCCCGAGGTGAAGATGATCCACGCGTCGTCCTCGAGGCGCGGCAGCCGCGGGGAGGGGAACGGCCGAGGGCGCGTCTTGTCGGCGACCACCTCGCCCTCGCCCCTGAGGATCCCGGCGACCTCGGCCTCGGCGAACACGAGCTTCGCACGCTCGGCGGGGTCGTCGGCGTCCACGGGGACGTAGGCGGCGCCCACCATGAGGGTCGCGAGGATCGCGACGTAGAGGTCGCACGTCCCCGAGGGAATCCGGATGCCGATCCGGTCGCCCGCGCCGAGCCCCGCGGCGTGGAGCTTCCTGCCGAGAGCGCGGACCTCCACGATGAGCTCGGCGTAGCTGAGCACCCGGGTTCCGTCGTCGAGCGCGGGTGCCTCGGGGAACGCATCCGCAGTGGCGAGCAGGATCTCGACGAGGGTCCGGGCCGGCGGGGTGCGCGTGGACCCGGGCATCTGGGGGAGGTGCACCGACCCGGACGGGCCGACGGCGACGGACTGGGTATCGCTCACGGTGGCGATGGCTGTCGAAGTGACCGGGCCGTCAGGGAACCAGCAGGACTTTGCCGGTCGTCGCCCGGCCCTCGAGCGCCCGGTGGGCGTCGCCGGCCTCGCTGAGCGGGAACGTCGCGCCGACCCGCACCGAGAGCGAACCGTCCGCCGCAGCGCCGAACACTTCCGAGGAGCGCCACAGCCGCTCCTGCGGATTGAGCAGGTGGTGCTTGAGGGTCGGGCGGGTGAGGAATAGCGATCCTCCGGCATTGAGCCGCTGAGGGTCCACAGGCGGCACGGGGCCCGACGCCGCGCCGAACAGCACGAGGTATCCGCGGATCCGGAGGCTCGCAAGCGAGCCGTCGAACGTATCCCGGCCCACGCCGTCGTACACCACGTCGACGCCCGCGCCGCCTGTGAGGTCGCGGACATGTTCCGAGAACTGGGAGTACTTGAGGACGTGGTCAGCGCCGGCCTCGGAGGCGAGCTGGGCCTTCTCGTCCGTCGAGACGGTCGTGAGGACGCGGGCGCCCTTGGCCTTGAGCAGCTGGATGAGGAGCAGCCCGACGCCGCCTGCACCCGCGTGGACGAGTGCCGTCTGGCCCGGCTCGACCCGGAACGTCGAGTTGATGAGGTAATGCGCGGTCATGCCCTGGAGGGGGAGGGCGGCTGCGGTCTCGAGGTCGAGGCCGTCCGGGACGGGGAGCGCCTTGTCCGCGTCCACGAGCATGTACTCGGCGTAGGCGTGCCGCCCCTCGGCGGTTGCCACCCTGTCTCCGACTCCGTAGCCCTCAACGCCTTCGCCGACTTCCTCGACCGTCCCGGACGCCTCGTCGCCGGGGGTGAACGGGAACGGGACGTTGTAGATGCCCTGGCGCTGGTAGGTCTCGATGAAGTTGACGCCGGTCGCGGCGATCTTGACCAGAAGCTGACCGGGGCCCGGCTGGGGCCGCTCGACCTCCTGGGGAACCAGGACTTCGGGTCCGCCCGGCTCGGTGGCGACGATGGCTTTCATCATGGAGTCTTCCTCTTTCCAGCGTTGCTTCATGAGTTCTCGTCCCGACCCATCCTAAGGAGGGCCACCACCGATTCTTTCATGCCCAGACAGAGCACGTGCATAAATATTGATAGTTCTGCATAAGTTTGCCTATAGTGGCCGGGTGACTATTACCGCAGCAGTGTCCGGGGCCAGCGGCTACGCCGGGGGAGAGGTCCTCCGCCTGCTGGCCAACCACCCTGACATCGAAATTGGTGCCATCACCGCGCACAGCAGCGCGGGAAGCAGGCTCGGCGAGCTCCAGCCCCATCTCCTCTCCCTCGCGGACCGCACGATCACCGACACGACCGCGGAGAACCTCGCAGGGCACGACGTCGTGTTCCTCGCGCTCCCGCACGGGGCCTCGGCCGCCGTCGCCGCCGAGCTTCCCGACGACACTCTGGTCATCGACGCCGGGGCCGACCACCGGCTCGAGGACCCCGAGGCGTGGTTCAAGTTCTACCGTTCGGAGCATGCGGGCACGTGGCCGTACGGGCTTCCGGAGCTCCTGGTGGGCAGGGGGATGCGCCAACGCGAGAAGCTTCGGGGCGCCCGCCGCATTGCCGTTCCCGGCTGCTACCCGACGTCCGCCCTCCTCGCCCTCGTGCCGGGCTTCGCCGCTGGCCTGCTCGAGCCGCACGACGTCGTCATCGTCTCAGCCTCGGGAACCTCCGGCGCGGGCAAGTCCGTCAAGCCCCACCTGCTCGGCTCCGAGGTCATGGGCTCCATGAGCCCCTACGGCGTGGGGGGCGGTCACCGGCATACGCCGGAGATCGAGCAGGGGCTCTCGAACGCCGCGGGCGAATCCGTCCAGATCTCGTTCACCCCGACGCTCGCCCCCATGAGCCGCGGCATCCTGACCACCGCGACGGCACGCGTCAGGCAGGGCGTCGACGGCGCGGCCCTGCGCGAGGCGTGGACTGCCGCGTACGCGGACGAGGCCTTCATCCACGTCCTGCCCGAGGGGCAGTGGCCGGCCACCCAGATGGTCCTCGGCTCGAACAACGTGGCCATCCAGCTCGCGTTCGACGAGCACGCGGGCCGCGTCGTCGTGAGCTCCGTGATCGACAACCTCACCAAGGGCACCGCGGGTGGCGCGGTGCAGTCCATGAACATCGCGCTGGGGCTCCCCGAGGGCGCCGGCCTCGCACAGCTGGGAGTCGCACCGTGACCGTCACCGCACCCAAGGGCTTCCGGGCCGCCGGAGTCACCGCCGGCCTCAAGGCGTCGGGCAAGCCGGATCTGGCACTCGTCGTGAACGACGGCCCGGACAAGAACGCCGCCGCCGTCTTCACCTCGAACCGGGTGGCCGCTGCACCCGTCCGCTGGTCGCGCCAAGCCGTCAGCGACGGACGCGCGGACGCGGTCGTCCTCAACTCGGGCGGGGCCAACGCATGCACCGGTCCGCAGGGCTTCCAGAACGCGCACAGGATGGCCGAGAAGACGGCCGACACGCTGGGCGTCTCGGCCGCGGACGTCGTCGTCTGCTCGACCGGCCTCATCGGTGAGCAGCTTCCGATGGACAAGGTGCTCCAGGGAATCGACGCAGCCTCGGGCGCGCTCGCGGACGACGGCGGGCACGCGGCCGCCGTCGCCATCATGACGACCGACACCGTCCCCAAGGAAGCCGTCTTCAGCGGGTCGGACGCCGAGGGGACGGCCTACACCATCGGCGGGATCGCCAAGGGTGCCGGCATGCTCGCGCCGGGCCTCGCGACCATGCTCGTGGTCCTCACAACCGACGCCGCGACCGCGCCGGGGATGCTCGACGCCGCCCTCCGCGACGCCACGCGGGTGACCTTCGACCGGGCGGACTCCGACGGCTGCATGTCGACCAACGACACCGTGGTGCTGCTCGCGTCCGGGGCGTCCGGCGCCGTGCCCGCCGCCGCGGACTTCACCGCCGGGCTCACCCAGGTCTGCGCCGAGCTCGCGCGCAAGCTCATCGGCGACGCGGAGGGCGCGAGCCACGACATCGCGATCCGCGCGTTCAACGCGGCCTCCGAGAGCGACGCCGAAGTGGTCGCACGCGCCGTCGCCCGCTCGAACCTGTTCAAGACGGCGATCTTCGGCAAGGACCCGAACTGGGGCCGCGTCCTCTCGGCCGTCGGCACGACCGACGCCGTCTTCGACCCGGACGAGCTGAGCGTCACGATCAACGGCGTCCAGGTGTGCCAGAAGGGGGGCATCGGCGAGGACCGTTCGCGCGTCGACCTCGAGCCGCGCGAGGTGCTCGTCGAGATCGACCTCCAGGCCGGGGAAGCAGAGGCGACGATCCTGACCAACGACCTCACGCACGACTATGTGCATGAGAACAGCGCCTACTCGAGCTGAGGCCCCCTCATGACAAGCGCAAACATCCGCCTCGCGATGGACAAGGCCGCCACCCTCATCGAGGCGCTGCCCTGGATCCAGAAGTTCGCGGGCAGCACCATGGTGGTCAAGTACGGCGGCAACGCCATGGTGAACGACGAGCTCCGGCGGGCGTTCGCCGAGGACATCGTGTTCCTCCACCACGTAGGGATCCGGCCCGTCGTCGTCCACGGCGGCGGCCCCCAGATCAACGCGATGCTCCAGCGCGTGGGGATCGAGAGCGAGTTCAAGGGCGGCCTGAGGGTCACCACCCCAGAAGCGATGGACGTGGTCCGCATGGTGCTCACGGGACAGGTCGGGCGCGAGCTCGTCGGGCTCATCAACTCCCACGGTCCGTACGCAGTCGGGCTCTCGGGGGAGGATGCGGGTCTGCTGCGCGCCGTCCGCACCGGCGCCGAAGTCGACGGCGAGGAAGTCGACCTCGGGCTCGTCGGCGAGGTGGTCGGGGTCGATCCGGCCGCCGTGCACGACATCCTCGAGGCGGGACGCATTCCGGTCATCTCGACGGTGGCCCCCGAAGTCACCATCGACGACGCGGCCGACGCCGCTGGAGACTACAGGCCCACCGGGCAAGTCCTCAACGTCAACGCCGACACCGCGGCAGCCGCCGTCGCCGTCGCCCTCGGTGCGTCGCGGCTCGTGGTGCTCACGGACGTCGAGGGCCTCTACCGCAACTGGCCGGACAGGGATTCGCTCGTCTCGCAGATCTCGGCCTCCGAGCTGCGGGACATGCTCCCCAGCCTCGAATCGGGCATGATCCCCAAGATGAGGGCGTGCCTCAAGGCAGTGACGGAAGGCGTGGACCGCGCCGCGATCGTCGACGGACGCAGCCCCCACACCATGCTGCTCGAGATCTTCACCGATGCCGGCGTCGGCACGCAGGTGGTACCTGACGAGGAAGGAATGGCATGAGCACCCCCCCAATCCACGAACCTGAGCACGTCGCCGAGCTCGTGGGGGCTTCGAGCGGCGAAGCGTGGCTCGCACGCTACTCGAACTCCCTCATGGGCGTCTTCGGCACGCCCCAGCGCGTGCTCGTACGCGGCCAGGGCTGCTACGTCTGGGACGCCGACGGCAAGCAGTACCTCGACCTGCTCGGCGGCATCGCCGTCAACGCGCTGGGCCACGCGCACCCCTTCGTCACGAGCGTCATCTCGTCCCAGCTCGCGACGCTCGGGCACGTCTCGAATTTCTTCACGAGCCCGACCCAAGTCGCGCTCGCGGAGAAGCTGCTCGAGATCGTCCACGCCCCCGCCGGTTCCAAGGTCTTCTTCGCGAACTCGGGCACGGAGGCGAACGAGGCGGCGTTCAAGCTCGCGCGGAGGAACGGCGGCGAGAGCCAGTCGGGGCGGCGGACCAAGATCGTCGCGCTCGAGGGAGCCTTCCACGGCCGCACCATGGGCGCCCTGGCCCTGACGGCCAAGAAGGCGTACCGCGAGCCGTTCGCACCGCTGCCCGGCGGCGTCGTCCACATCCCGTTCGGCGACCTCGACGCGCTCCGCGCGGCGGTCGACGAGACGACGCAGGCCCTCTTCCTCGAGCCGATCCAGGGAGAGGCGGGTGTGATCCCGCTCCCCGAGGGCTATCTCGCGGAGGCCCGCAGGATCACCCGTGAGGCCGGGGCCCTCCTCATTGTCGACGAGGTCCAGACCGGAATGGGAAGGACAGGGTCCTGGCTCGCGATCGACGGCTCCGGAATCCTCCCCGACGCCGTGTCCCTCGCCAAGGGTCTCGGCGGCGGCTTCCCGATCGGGGCCCTCATCACGTTCGGTCCAGAGAACAGCGCACTCCTTGCGGCAGGCCAGCACGGCACGACGTTCGGCGGCAACCCGGTCGCCACGGCCGCCGCGCTCGCGACGCTCCACACGATCGAGAGCCAAGGCGTGCTCGAGCACGTCCGCTCCGTGGGGGAGCACCTCCGGGCCGAGCTCGAGCGGCTGCCCGAGGTCACGGACGTGCGCGGACGCGGCCTCCTCATCGGCTTCGACCTCGCGGGTCCCGGTGGGGACACCGCAGCGGTGCCCGCCGGCGCGAACCTGGCCGCCGCCGTCGTCGATGCGGCCCTCGCTGCGGGCTTCATCGTGAACGCGCCGGGACCGCGAACCATCCGCCTCGCCCCGCCGCTCATCCTCACCGCCGAGCAGGCGGACACGTTCCTGGCCGCGCTGCCGGGCCTCGTCGAGGCTGCGGCGTCAGCACTCACGCAGAAGGATCCGTCATGACAGCACAAGCCTCGAGGGCAGTCCGGCACTTCCTCAAGGACACCGACCTGAGCCCGGCCGAGCAGGGCGAAGTCCTCGACCTCGCCCTGCGGCTCAAGGCCGCACCCTACTCGGCACAGCCGCTCGCCGCCCCCGGCAGCGCGCGCAAGACGGTCGCCGTCATCTTCGACAAGACGTCGACCCGGACGCGCGTCTCCTTCTCGACCGGGGTCTCCGATCTCGGTGGGACGCCGCTCATCATCAACCCCGGGGAGAGCCAGATCGGCCACAAGGAATCCGTCGAGGACACGGCGCGGGTCCTCGAGCGGATGGTTGCCGCGATCGTCTGGCGAACCGGGGCGCATCAGGGCCTGATCGACATGGCGGCCCATTCGCGTGTTCCGGTCGTGAACGCGCTCTGCGACGACTACCACCCCTGCCAGCTGCTTGCGGACCTCCTCACCGTCCTCGAGCACAAGGGAAGGCTCGCGGGCCTCTCGATGGCGTATCTGGGCGACGCAGCCAACAACATGGCGAACTCGTACCTGCTGGCGGGCGTGACCGCCGGGATGCACGTCAGGATCGCGGGACCGGAGGGCTACCTTCCGGCCCCGGGCGTTGTAGCCGAGGCGGAGGCTGTGGCGAGGGAGACCGGTGGTTCCGTGCTTGTGACGGCCGACGCGGCGGCGGCCCTCGAAGGCGCCGACGTGGTCGCGACGGATACCTGGGTCTCGATGGGCCAGGAAGCCGAGAAGGAGGCCCGGATGACGCTCTTCCGCGACTACAGCATCGACGCGGCCGCGATGGGCAAGGCGGCCGAGGACGCAATCTTCCTCCACTGCCTCCCGGCCTACCGCGGCTACGAGGTCGCGGGCGATGTGATCGACGGTCCCCAGTCGGTCGTGTGGGACGAGGCGGAGAACCGCCTGCACGCCCAGAAGGCCCTGCTCGCGTGGCTCCTCCACCGTTCCGGCCAGGCCCGGGTGGAGGGCCTGGACTGATGTGGCGAGCCTCATGAGCGTCGCTCCCGGGCCCGCGCCTCAGACCAAGGCGGCCCGCCAGGCGCGGATCCGCGCGATTCTGGGGGGCCAGTCCGTGCGCTCGCAGGCGGAGCTCGCGGCGCTCCTCGCCGACGACGGCGTGCAGGTCACCCAGGCCACGCTCTCGCGCGATCTGGTCGAGATCGGCGCGGTCCGCGTCCGCGGGGCCGACGGCGGACTGGTCTACGCGGTGCGGGGTGAGGGCGGCGACCGCAGCCCGCGCATCGGACTCGATCCCGAGGTGCTCGACGCGAGGCTCGCGAAACTGTGCGCCGAGCTCCTCGTGACGGCCGAGGCAAGCGCGAACATCGTCGTCCTCCGCACCCCTCCGGGGGCGGCGAACTTCCTCGCGCTCGCGATCGACCATTCGGTCATCCCGTCGGTCCTCGGCACCCTCGCGGGCGACGACACGGTCATGATCGTCACGCGCGACCCGCTGGGCGGCGAGGCCGTCGCGGCGCGATTCCTCGAGCTTGCTTCCCAAGGCGCCTGACTGGGCGGGACGATGGGGCCATGACAGCGTCTAACGAGGCAGCCTCCGGCATGACCGTGCCCAACCTTGCATCCTCCGACATGGGGGGTGTGGACCGGATCGAGAAGTCCATCGACATCGCGGCCCCGCCCGAGCGCGTCTTCGCCCTCGTGTCCGAGCCGGGCTGGTTCATCAACGACGGCGAATACCGCGCGCACGAAATCGACCGAGACGGCGACGTGAGCCTCGTGCACGATCCTGTCCACGGCGATTTCGGTATCCTCACCGTGGCCCTCGAAGCACCTCGCCTCGCGGTCTTCCGCTGGGTCGGGGAAGGCGCAGGGTCGACGCTGCTCGAGTTCTCCGTTGAGGAGAGCGACGGCGGGTCGCGGCTCCGCGTGGTCGAGACCGGCTTCGCGTCCCTCCCGGGCAGCGATGCGGACAGGCGGGCGGCGCTCGAGGGGAACAGCCAAGGGTGGGACATCGAGCTGGAGGTCGCGCGCACGGTGTGCGAGAGCGCTGCATAGGTATGTAAACTTCTGAATAATCATTCGTTCAGCCTCACCTACTTCAAGGAGAAACCGTGAAGGATCGCATCATCCTTGCCTATTCGGGCGGCCTCGACACGTCCGTGGCGATCGGCTGGATCGCTGATGCCACCGGCGCCGAGGTCGTCGCCGTGGCCGTCGACGTCGGGCAGGGCGGCGAGGACCTCGAGACGGTCCGCCAGCGCGCCCTCGGCTGCGGCGCTGTCGAGGCCTATGTCGCCGACGCCCGCGACGAGTTCGCCGACGAGTACTGCATGCCGACCCTCAAGGCGAACGCCCTCTACCAGGGGCACTACCCGCTCGTGTCGGCCATCTCCCGCCCGGTCATCGTCAAGCACCTCGTCAAGGCCGCACGCGAATTCGGCGCGACGACCGTTGCCCACGGCTGCACCGGCAAGGGCAATGACCAGGTCCGCTTCGAGGTCGGCATCCAGACCCTCGGTCCGGACCTGAAGTGCATCGCCCCGGTCCGCGACCTCGCCCTGACCCGTGACAAGGCCATCGCCTATGCGGAGGAGAAGCACCTCCCCATCATCACGACGAAGAAGAACCCCTACTCGATCGACCAGAACGTGTGGGGCCGTGCGATCGAGACGGGTTACCTCGAGGACATCTGGAATGCCCCGACCAAGGACATCTACGACTACACGCAGAGCCCCGAGTTCCCCCCGGCGCCCGACGAGGTCACGATCACGTTCAAGGAGGGCGTCCCCACCGCCCTCGACGGCGTCGAGCACACTCCGCTGCAGATCATCCAGGAGCTCAACCGCCGAGCGGGCGCACAGGGCGTAGGCCGCATCGACGTGGTCGAGGACCGCCTCGTCGGCATCAAGAGCCGCGAGATCTACGAGGCCCCCGGAGCGATGGCCCTGATCACCGCCCACAAGCACCTCGAGGACGTCACGATCGAGCGCGAGCATGCACGCTTCAAGGCCACGGTCGGGCAGCGCTGGTCCGAGCTCGTGTACGACGGCCAGTGGTTCTCCCCGCTCAAGCGGGCGCTCGACGTCTTCATCGACGACAGCCAGAAGTATGTCTCCGGCGAGATCCGCATGGTCCTGCACGCCGGCACCGCGGTCGTGAACGGCCGGCGCTCCGACACTTCGCTCTACGACTTCAGCCTCGCGACCTACGACACCGGCGACACGTTCGACCAGTCGAGCGCGAAGGGCTTCATCGACATCTGGGGCATGGCCTCCAAGGTTGCCTCGGGCCGCGACCAGCGCGTCGCGGGGGAGTAGGGCCCGTGGCTCAGGAGAAGTCCGCGACGAACGAAGGCGCGCTGTGGGGCGGGCGCTTCGCCGGCGGGCCGGCGGACGCGCTCGCGGCGCTCAGCAAGTCGACCCACTTCGACTGGCGCCTCGCGCGCTACGACATCGCGGGCTCCCGCGCGCATGCCCGCGTCCTCCACCGCGCTGGGCTGCTCGACGACGGGGAACTCGCCGCGATGATCGCGGCACTCGACGAGCTCGACGCCGACGTCGCCTCGGGGGCATACCAGCCCGCCGAGTCCGACGAGGATGTCCACGGATCGCTGGAGCGCGGCCTCATCGAACGAGCAGGTGCCCAGCTGGGCGGCAAGCTGCGTGCCGGCCGCTCGCGCAACGACCAGGTGGCGACGCTCGGGCGCATGTTCCTCCGTGACCACGCGCGGCTCATCGCACGCGGCGTGCTCGGCACGGTCGACGCGCTCGTCGCCCAGGCTGAGGCGCACCCCAACGCGGCCATGCCGGGGCGCACCCACCTCCAGCACGCCCAGCCCGTCCTCCTGAGCCACCACCTGCTCGCCCACGCGTGGGCCCTGCTTCGCGACGTGCAGCGCCTCCAGGACTGGGACAGGCGCGCCGCCGTATCGCCGTACGGCTCGGGCGCGCTCGCGGGCTCGTCGCTCGGCCTCGACCCGGAGGCCGTCGCGGCGGACCTGGGCTTCGACTCTGCCGTGCACAATTCCATCGACGGAACCGCCTCACGCGACGTCTTCGCGGAATTCGCGTGGGTCGCGGCCATGATCGGGGTGGACCTCTCGCGGATCAGCGAGGAGGTCATCCTGTGGGCCACGAAGGAGTTCTCCTTCGTCACGCTCGACGACGCCTTCTCGACCGGTTCGTCGATCATGCCCCAGAAGAAGAACCCTGATGTCGCCGAGCTCGCGCGAGGCAAGGCCGGGCGCCTCATCGGCGATCTGGCAGGGCTCCTCGCCACGCTCAAGGGCCTCCCGCTCGCGTACAACCGGGACCTCCAGGAGGACAAGGAGCCCGTCTTCGATGCGGCCGACACCCTCGAGCTGCTGCTTCCCGCCGTCTCGGGGATGATCGCGACGCTCTCATTCAACACCGAACGCATGGCCTCGCTCGCCCCGCAGGGTTTCGCCCTCGCGACCGACGTCGCCGAATGGCTCGTGCGGCAGGGGGTGCCGTTCCGGGAGGCTCACGAACTCTCTGGCGCAGCGGTGCGAAAGGCCGAGAGCCGCGGCGTCGAGCTCTGGGACCTCACGGACGAGGAATACTCGGCCATCAGTCCCGCTCTCACGCCCGAGGTCCGCTCGGTCCTCAGCACGGAGGGCTCGCTCGCGAGCCGCAGCGCACAAGGCGGCACCGCGCCGTCGGCCGTTTCGCGGCAGCTCGACACCCTCAAGGCACAGCTGGGGGAGGCGCGAGGCTTCGCCGGCTGACCCCGCCGAGGGGCTCGACTGGCTACTCTGTTGGCATGGGAACCGAAGCCGCCGCCCTCACCGATGACCGCCTCCTCGCCGAGATCCGTTCCGCCGCCGCGGGGATCAGCCATGAGCTCGACCGCCTGACGGATGAGTCCGCCCGGCGCCCCTCCGAGCTGCCCGGCTGGACCCGGGGCCACGTGCTCGCCCATGTCGAGGGCATCTCCTCTGCCCTCGCCCGGCAAGTCGAGTGCGCCCGCCGCGGAGAGAAGGTCGAGCTCTACGACGGCGGGCAGGCGGCGCGCGATCAGGCCATCGAGGATGGCGCCCACGCGACGGCGGACGAGCAGCGCGAGCGCGTGGGCGCCGCGCTCGAGAGGGTCATCGCGGCGTTCGCATCGCTCGAGCCAGGCGAGTGGGAGGCGCCAGTTCGCTTCCGCGACGGGGTGGTGCGCGATGCCGCCCTCGCCCTGTGGCGGGAGCTCGAGATCCACCACAGCGACCTCGGCACCGGCTGCACCCAGCAGGAATGGAGCGCGAGCTTCTGCCATCATCTCCTCGGCTTCCTCGAACCCCGCGTGCCTGAGGGCGAGGCCTTCGTTCTCCGGCCCCACCACGGCGACGAGCTCCGGCTCGGGGACGGACCCGACAGCGTCATCCTCGAGGGCAGGCTGCAGGACCTCGCCGCGTGGCTGGCGGGACGCGAGATCGGCCGCGGCTCGGTCCGCGCCGAGCACGACGGCGAGGCCGTCCCGCTGCCGCCCATCGGCCCCTGGCCGTCGGCGCTCGCGGTCAAGTAGCCCGCGCACCGGCCGATGGAGCACGAAGAACTCGTCCACTGGCTCCTGCGCGACCCAGTCGCCGTCGCTCCCGACCTCCTAGGTGCCGTCCTCGCGCATACGACGGCGGTGGGTACGGTGAGCGTGCGCCTCACCGAGGTCGAGGCGTACCGCGGTCACCGAGATTCGGAACACGCCGATCCCGGTTCCCACTCCTACAACGGCCGGACCGCCCGGAACGAGGTCATGTGGGGGCCGCCTGGCCATCTCTACGTGTACTTCACGTACGGCATGCATTTCTGCGCCAACATCGTGTGCGGCCCGGCAGGCCGGTCGTCGGGCTGCCTGCTTCGGGCGGGAGAGGTCGTGGAGGGAATCGAGCTGGCCAGGTCGCGGCGCCCTGCGGCGCGCAAGGACGCCGAGCTCGCGCGGGGCCCGGCGAGGCTCGCACAGGCACTCGGCATCGGTCGCGAACACAATGGGGCCTCGCTCGACGGCGGGGCATTCCGGCTCGTTCCGCCAGCCCACCGTGCTCCCGCCATCCTCAGTGGACCGCGGGTCGGCGTAGCCGGCGCCGGGGGGTCGGCGGACTATCCGTGGAGGTTCTGGCTGCAGGGCGAGCCGAGCGTCTCGGCCTATCGCGCTGCAAAGCCCCGCACCCGAGCCCGCGCGGCGGGCAACGCCGTCGTCCGCTGAAGCTCGCGTCCCCGGCGCGGTGAGTCACGCGGCGTCGGGCGCCTCGTCGCGGAGGGCGAGCCGGTCGAGGAGGCGAGCGCGCACTTCCGGCCACTCGCGGTCCAGCACCGAGAACACAGCCGTGTCGATCCGCGTTCCCCCAGCCGCGCCGTCCTGCATGGCGCGGTGCGACCGCAGGGTTCCCTCGTAGCACGCACCCATCCGGAGCAGCGCCGCGGCGCTGCGCCCGTTGCGGGTATCGACACGGAACCCGACCCGGCAGACGCCGAGGGATTCGAAGGCGTAGCCGAGGAGCAGGAGTTTCGAGGCCTCGTTCGCTCCCGAACCCCAGTGGGCCCGGCCGAAGAAGGTGCCTCCGACCTCGACCCGACCGTGCTCGGGGCTCAGCTCGTACAGCCCGGTCGTGCCGATGAGCGGCCCCGTGGCGTCCTGCATGACGGCGAACGGCAGCGCCTCGGGATCCTCGAGCCGGGCGGCGAAGAGCTGGGCGAGGCCTTGTGTGTTCTCCGGCCTCCCCGCGGCCATGCCCGCCCACAGTTCGGCATCGATCAGGGGGAACAGCTGCTCGGCCTGCGGAGGCGCGAGCGGCACGAGGCAGACGCCGTGCCCGGCGAGTGCGAGGGTGTGCTGCATGCGGCCCATTGAAGCAGGCGCAGGGGATCCGGCGGACCGGCCAGCGGGCTATGTGGACGTGAACATTCGGTAACGTGGAACGGTGACCCGACACAGCGCGCCCGAGGAAGGCGTCGTCGACCTCCTCAACCGACTCTGCGCCACGGTGGAGGACTATCCCCGACCTGGCATCACGTTCAAGGACCTGACTCCAGTCTTCGCCGACGGCGAGGGCCTCCGCGTCATGGTGGACGCTCTGACCTCTCCCTTCGAGGGGCGGTTCGACCTCGTGGCGGGCGTCGAGGCCCGCGGCTTCCTGCTCGCGGCCGCCGCCGCCTACGCCACTGGCACCGGCGTCATCACGGTGCGCAAGAAGGGCAAGCTGCCCAGGCCGACCCTTTCGGAGGACTACGCCCTCGAGTACGGCAACGCGACGATAGAGGTCCACGAGGACGACGTCCCGCCCGAAGCGCGCATCCTCCTCCTCGACGACGTTCTCGCGACTGGCGGCACGCTCTCTGCGGCGACCCGGCTCATGGAGCGCTCGGGCGCACACGTGGTGGGCATCGGCGTCGTCCTCGAGCTGGCCGGGCTGGGCGGACGCAAGGTGCTCGAAGGTCACGACGTGCATTCGCTCCAGCGGATCGAGTCCTAGCCTGGGACTCCGCCGCGCGTCCGGGCCAGCTCTGGAGCTGGCGCGCGGATGCGGTTTCCGGCATGTTCACCCAAATCGCTGTAGAATGGACGGTCCGTCATTGCAGTAAGGGGAACATGCCGATGCCCGACGCCGATCTGGCTCACGAACGCGACTACGTGCGGAGCCTCTACCGCCGGCTCGATGAGTTGCGCGACGAGAAGCGCAGCCAGCTCGCCGCGGTCCGCAAGGCGGGAGCAGTCGGCTCCGTGCAGAACATCTCCGAGCGTGACGCGTTCGCGGCCATGTACGAGGACCGCCTCGCGCAGCTCGACGCCGTCGAGGACCGGCTCGTCTTCGGCCGGCTCGATCTGGACGACGGGGAGGCCCAGTACATCGGCCGCATCGGCCTGAGCACCGACGATCTCCGGCGTCTCATGGTGGACTGGCGGGCGCCCGAGGCGAGCCACTTCTACCAGGCGACGGCGTTCGACCGACAGGGGGTGCGTCGCCGCCGTCACCTCATCCTGCAAGGCAGGGACGTCAAGGCCATCGAGGACGACATCCTCGACGCGGACATGCTCGAAGCCGGTCATCATCAGGGCGAGGGAGCCCTCCTCGCCGCGCTCAATTCGAAGCGCACGGGCCGCATGGCCGACATCGTGAGCACCATCCAGGCCGAGCAGGACCGCATCATCCGCGCCCCCATGCCGGGTGCACTCGTCGTCCAGGGCGGTCCGGGCACGGGCAAGACTGCGGTCGCGCTCCACCGCGCCGCCTACCTCCTCTACAGCCATCGCGATCGGCTCAAGTCGGCGGGCGTCCTGCTCGTCGGTCCGTCTCCGTCGTTCATGAAGTACATCGAGCGCGTGCTCCCCTCGCTGGGCGAGACGGGCGTCGTCATGTCGAGCGTCGGGCGGCTCATGCCGGGCATCAACGCCGTTCCCGAGGAGGACCCCCGCGTCGCGAAGCTCAAGGGCAGCAAGCGCATGGTCGATCTCATCGCGGCCGCCGTGTCGAATCGGCAGCGGGTCCCGGCCTCCGACCGCATCCTCGATGTCGAGGGCCAGAAGCTCCTGCTCACGCCCCGGCAGGTCCGCCGGGCCCGGGACAAGGCGCGGGCGACAGGCAAGCCCTACAACGAGGCGCGCAACACGTTCGTCAAGATCCTCCTGCGCGAGCTCACCGAACAGCTCCAGTCGAAGCTCGAGGCCTCGAGCGTGGGGAACAATGCCGACCGCTCGTATCTCGCGGAGGACGTCCGGCAGGCTCGCGACGTCCGCGTTGCCCTGAACCTCTGCTGGATGCCCATCACTCCCCAGAAGCTCCTCACGGAGCTGTTCTCCAGACGAGCGATCCTCGACGCCGTCGCGACCGGCCTGAGCCCCGACGAGCGCGCCCTGCTCGAGCGTTCCGCCGACGCCGCATGGACCGAAGCCGACGTCCCGCTCCTGGACGAGGCCGCTGAGCTGCTCGGGGAGCCGGACGCTGCAGGCGGCGCGGAGGCGGGCCGCCGCGAAGCCGAACGGCGGCGCGACCTCGAGAACGCCGAGCGCACGCTCGCGAACCTGAACAACGCGCTGCGGGAACAGGGGGTCGACGGCGTCGTGAGTGCCGAGGACCTCGCCGACTTCCAGCAGACGCCGGAAGCACGCCTCACCGCGGCCGAACGGGCCGTGGGGGACCGCACGTGGGCCTACGGCCACATCATCGTCGATGAGGCGCAGGAACTCTCCTACATGCAGTGGCGCCTGCTCGTGCGGAGGTGCCCGCTCAAGTCCTTCACGATCGTCGGGGACATCGCCCAGACGAGCTCGGCGGCGGGAGCGTCGTCCTGGAGCGGGGCGCTCACGCCGTTCTTCGGCGACCGCTGGCAGCTCGAGGAGCTCACGGTGAACTACCGGACGCCGAGTCAGATCGCGGAGTCCGCGGCCCGCATGGCGGCAGCCGCGGGACTCACCGTGTCGGCCCCGAAGGCCGTGCGAGAAGGCCAGTGGCCGCCGATTGTCGACCGCGTCGAGGCCGGGACCGTCGTCGAGCGTTTGGTCGCTGTCATGCCCGAGGAACTCGAAGCGGCCGACGGCGGTCTGGTCGCCGTCATCGCGCCCGAGGAGCTCGTGGAGGGAGCGCGGACCGCCTTGCGCGAGGTCTACGGCACACGCGTGGGCGCTGGGGCCGGCAGCTTCGACCAGGACATCGTGGTGATCGACCCACGGGAGGCGAAGGGGCTCGAATTCGACGGCGTCGTCGTCCTCGAACCGGGCCGTCTGGTCGACGACCATCACGGGCGCGTCGGGGACCTGTACGTCGCCATGACCCGGGCCACGCAGCGGCTCCGGCTCATCGCCGCGGACCCGCTGCCGGCGGGGATCGAAGCCCAATTCGCCGATGCCTGACTGATACCGTAGAAGCCGTGCCGCAGACAGTACTCCATACGCAGAAGAACGATCCGAGCTTCCCGAACATCTGGCAGGAGCTCAAGTGGCGTGGCCTCGTCCACGTCTCGACCGACGAGGCTGAGCTCGAGGCTCTCCTCTCGGGGGATCCGATCACGTATTACTGTGGCTTCGACCCGACCGCACCGAGCCTCCATCTGGGCAATCTGGTCCAGCTTCTCGTGCTCCGGCGCCTCCAGCTCGCGGGCCACCGCCCGCTGGGGCTCGTGGGCGGCTCCACGGGGCTCATCGGAGACCCGCGCCCGACGGCGGAGCGCACCCTGAACACGAAGGACACCGTCGCAGAGTGGGTCGGCTACCTCAAGGCCCAGGTGCAGCGGTTCCTGAGCTTCGAGGGCGCGAGCGCCGCGCGCATGGTCAACAATCTCGACTGGACTGCGCCCCTGAGTGCGATCGACTTCCTGCGTGACGTCGGCAAGCACTTCCGGGTGGGGACGATGCTCCGCAAGGACGCCGTCGCCTCCCGTCTTTCCTCCGAGGAGGGCATCTCCTACACCGAGTTCAGCTACCAGATACTCCAGGGGATGGATTACCTCGAGCTGTTCAGGGCCTACGGCTGCGTCCTGCAGACTGGGGGCTCCGACCAGTGGGGCAATCTGACGAGCGGGACGGAGCTCATCCGCAAGGTCGAAGGCAAGACGGTGCACGCTCTCGGCACCCCGCTCATCACGAATGCGGACGGGACCAAGTTCGGCAAGAGCGAGGGAAACGCCATCTGGCTCGATGCGGCCATGTGCTCGCCGTACACGTTCTACCAATTCTGGCTCAACACATCGGACGCGGATGTGGTCGATCGGCTCAAGGTCTTCACCTTCCTCACGCGCGCCGAGATCGAGGAGCTCGAGGCTTCCGTCAAGGACCGGCCGTTCGCTCGCGAGGCCCAGCGCCGGCTCGCGTTCGAGGTGACCTCGACCGTCCACGGGGTGGACGCTACGGAGAAGGTCATCGCGGCTTCTGCAGCTCTCTTTGGGAACGGCGATCTCGGGGTGCTCGACGAGGGCACGCTCGAGGCGGCGACGGCCGAGCTGACGACGGCGGCAGTGACCCCGGCCCAGCTCGGCATCGTGGACCTGCTCGTCGCGACAGGACTCTCCGACAGCAAGTCGGCCGCCCGGCGGACGGTGGGAGAGGGGGGCGCCTACGTCAACAACGTCAAGGTCACCGATCCCGACGCGGTCGTCGATTCCGAACTCGCACTGCATGGCCGGTATTTCCTGGTACGGCGCGGCAAGAAGAGCCTCGCAACGGCGGTCCTGACAGCCTGACGGCCGCCTCGCGCGGGGCGTCTAGCACCTTGATCCACCCAGAGGCTCGTGCGACACGCCCGGGAGTCTGGGTGGATTTGCCGTCTCCCGGGAGGGCGTGTACTGTATTTCGAGTCGCCACCGCCGAGTGGCGGCGGAAATCCTTCCACTAAATAGCCTCACGGCAGGAATCGCAGACAGAGTTCTGCGATTTGCGGTGAGGGGCTTGAGAAGGTAAATTAGAACCTCGTTCGGTTGGGAGATATCCCGGGTTTGGTGCCTGGGGGATGTACTTTC
>NZ_DAIUJO010000039.1:0-1094 GCF_036848755.1 Sinomonas sp.
ACGGCAATCGTCGGCCGCCTCTACGTGCTTCATATCCTGCTCATCCCAGCGATGATCCTCGGACTCGTGGCCCTCCACCTCATCTTCGTCGTGGTCCACAAGCACACGCAGTACCCCGGTCCCGGCCGCAACGACCGCAACGTGGTCGGCTACCCGCTGGGTCCTGTCTACGCGGCCAAGGCTGGCGGCTTCTTCTTCATCGTGTTCGGCGTCCTGGCCGCCATGGCTGCAGCCTTCACGATCAACCCGATCTGGAACTACGGTCCGTACGACCCCTCCCCCGTCTCGGCCGGAACCCAGCCAGACTGGTATATCGGATGGGTCGACGGAGCTCTACGGCTCATGCCGGGTGTGATCGGTGACATCGGCGGCTACCGCCAGCACTTCGAGTTCGTCATCTTCAACCAGACGCTGTCGCTGAACATCCTGCTGCCGGCCCTCGTTCCTGCGCTCATTGTGTTCACCGTGCTGTTCACGTACCCGTGGATCGAGCGCTGGATCACGAAGGACGATCGCGAGCACCACGTTCTCGACCGTCCTCGCAACGCACCGACGCGCACCGCAATCGGCATGGCCGGATTCACGTTCTACTGCGTCATGTGGGCGGCGGCCAGCTCTGACCTCATTGCCACCCACTTCCACGTGTCGCTGAACGACGTGACGTACTGGCTGCGGGCACTGTTCTTCGTCGGCCCGATCATCGCGTTCACGGTCACGAAGCGAATCGCCATCGGCCTCCAGCGCAAGGACCGCGAGATCGCCCTGCACGGCCGCGAGACGGGCCGCATCGTCCGCCTCCCCCACGGCGAGTTCATCGAGGTTCATGCCCCGCTGGACGAGTACAAGCGCTACCGACTGGTCGCCTTCGAGTCACCTCTTCCCCTTCCGGCTCAGCCCAACGTGAAGGGCGTCGTCGATCGGCGGGAGAGGCGCCGCGCCAAGCTCTCGAAGTGGTTCTTCGAGGATCGTGTCGCCCCGGTCTCGCCGGCTGAACTGGAAGCAGCTCACGCCCACGCTCATCACGAGGCTATAGAGGCGGCGCCCACTGGCTCCGGCCACTGAGCGAAGTTCTCTGGTATCACCAACGGCAGGGG
>NZ_DAIUJO010000039.1:1104-5772 GCF_036848755.1 Sinomonas sp.
CCCCTGCCGTTGGTGCGAGCGGGGAGCGAAGGGCCGACCAGTACCCGGCGGCCTGCGCTGAGGCGTCAGGCGGCCTGTGTCAGCCTGTGAAGCGCTGAGTGGAATAGGTGCGCGGGGTCCGGACGCCAGGCCGCTGGAGCGGCACCCAGAGCTTGTAGCGGTCTGCCCGGTAGTACGAGACCGAGTAGTCGACCATGGCCTTTGCGACGTAAGCGTGCCGCTGGATCTTGAGCAGGGGCGCTCCCATGTCGACCTTGAGCAGGCGTGCAATGGATGGCGACGCCGCGGTGGCCTCGATCATGTCCTCCCCCCACTCCATGACGAGGCCGTAGCGCTCGCTGAGAACCTGGTAGAGGGACGTCGGGGGCGGACCCTCGGTGAAGCCGGGGACGCGGTGAGCGAGGATGTAGTTCTCGTCCACGCTCATGGGTTCCTGATCGGCAAGGAGGAGACGCCGGAAGCGGACCACCGCAGTGCCTTCGTCAACCTGGAGTTCCCGCGCGAGATGGGCCGAGGCGCCGATCTCCTCGAAGCTCAAGACCTTGGCGTCCGGGACCATTCCTCGGCGTTGCATCTCCTCGCTGTACGAGGTCAGCTTCATCTGAAGGTCCAGTTTGGGACGGCTTACGAAGGTCCCCAGTCCGACGATTCTGTCGAGAACTCCCTCTGCGACGAGGGCGTCTATGGCCTGACGGACCGTCATGCGGGCGAGGCCAAAGCGCTGTGCGAGTTCGCGCTCCGAGGGAAGCGGTGCGCCGGGCGTCAGCTTCGTCTGGATGTGCTCACGGAGGAGCTCACGAAGCTGGACGTACATCGCGGTCTTCGACGACCTGTCGAGCCTTCCGGCGATGCTCTCGGCGTCTTCCACCCGTTCCTCCTGATCACCTGGCACCACCAAGAAGGCTACACGCTCCGGAGCGTCTGAAAGCTCCTTCCAACAACGGAAGGGTCCGGCATCCTGATCAGGATGCCGGACCCCTCCGTTCACCGCTCAGAGAATGATCTCCGAGGTCAGACCAGGCTCAGTGAGCGTGGTCTCCGCGGCTGTACTCGAAAACCCACCCGACGAGCGCGACGATGCCGATGCCAGCACCCACGAGCGTGATCCACCAGCCGATGGCAACGCCGAGCAGCGCCGTTGCAGCTGACGCACCGAGCACGATCGGCCACCAGCTCCACGGGCTGAAGTGGCCCTGCTCACCGGCGCCCTCGTGAACCTCTGCGTCCTCGCGGTCTTCCGGTCGAGTACCGACCCGGCGCGAGGTGACGCCGAGGTAGGAACCGATCATGGCTGCCAGACCGCCCAGAAGGAAGATGCCCATGATGCCGACCCACTCAGACCAGTTGGTCAGCCAGCCGTAGACGATGGCGACTGGGATGAAGAAGAAGGCGCCCAGCCCGAAGAGCCTCGATTCGATCTTCACTAGTGCGTTTCCTTCCGGTCAGCGGTCACGGCTGCGGCCGTCTGGGCGTGCTGGATCGAACCGGCCATCGAGAGCTCCGGGTGGTGGAGGTCAAGCGCGGGCCGCTCAGAACGGATGCGCGGCAGCGACGTGAAGTTGTGGCGCGGAGGCGGGCACGAGGTCGCCCACTCGAGTGATGCCCCGAAGCCCCACGGGTCGTCGACGGTCACACGCTTGCCGCTGCGGGCCGTGATGTACACGTTCCAGAAGAACGGGATGAGCGATGCGCCGAGGACGAACGAGGAGATCGTCGAGAACTGGTTCATCCACGTGAACCCGTCCTGTGGCAGGTAGTCGGCGTAGCGGCGCGGCATGCCCATGACTCCCAGCCAGTGCTGGATGAGGAACGTGCCGTGGAATCCGATGAGCAGGAGCCAGAAGTGGATCTTGCCCAGCCGCTCGTTGAGCATCTTGCCCGTCCACTTGGGCCACCAGAAGTAGAAGCCCGCGAACATCGCGAACACGACGGTTCCGAAGACGACGTAGTGGAAGTGGGCGACCACGAAGTAGGTGTCCGAGACGTGGAAGTCGAGCGGCGGCGAGGCCAGGATGATCCCGGTGAGGCCACCGAAGAGGAACGTGATGAGGAAGCCGAGGCTCCACAGCATCGGCGTCTCGAACGTGATCGATCCTCGCCACATCGTTCCGATCCAGTTGAAGAACTTCACGCCTGTCGGAACGGCGATGAGCATCGTCATGAAGGAGAAGAACGGCAGCAGCACAGCGCCGGTGACGTACATGTGGTGGGCCCACACCGTCACGGAGAGCGCCGCGATCGAGATGGTGGCGAAGACAAGACCCTTGTAGCCGAAGATCGGCTTGCGGCTGAAGACCGGGAAGATCTCTGAGACGATGCCGAAGAACGGCAGCGCGATGATGTACACCTCGGGGTGGCCGAAGAACCAGAACAGGTGCTGCCAGAGGATGGCCCCGCCGTTCTCGGGATCGAAGATGTGAGCCCCGAACCGGCGATCTGCGCCGAGACCGAAGAGTGCGGCCGCAAGCGGCGGGAAGGCCATCAGCACGAGGATCGCGGTGATGAGCGTGTTCCACGTGAAGATGGGCATGCGCCACATCGTCATGCCAGGGGCCCGCATGCAGATGATTGTCGTGATGAAGTTGACGGCGCCGAGGATCGTGCCGAAACCGGAGAGCGCCAGCCCGAAGACCCAGAGATCGCCGCCGATTCCCGGAGTGAAGGTTGTGTCCGAGAGCGGTGCGTACGCGAACCATCCGAACGAGGCCGCACCCTGAGGCGTGATGAAGCCAGCGACCGCGATCGAGGAGCCGAAGAGGAAGAACCAGAAGGCGAGCGCGTTGAGGCGCGGGAAGGCGACGTCGGGGGCGCCGATCTGAAGCGGCATGATCACGTTCGCAAAGCCAGCGAAAAGCGGTGTGGCGAACATGAGGAGCATGACGGTGCCGTGCATCGTGAAGAGCTGGTTGTACTGCTCCTTCGTCTGCAGGATCTGCATGCCAGGCTCGAAGAGCTCCGCGCGGATCAGGAGCGCCATCACGCCGCCCAGGCAGAAGAAGATGAACGACGCGATCAGGTACATGTACCCGATCGTCTTGTGGTCGGTCGACGTGATCCAGTTGACGACGATACGTCCCTTGGATCGCGGCACGACCGGCGCATTGAGGGCCCCGGCCGAGGGCGACTGTGTATAGGTAGCCACGATGATTCCCTTACTTCTGATTCAGATCCGGGTTGCGGTCGTACGTCGTGTCGAGCAGACCCTTGGGCAGACCGGCAAGGTGAGCCTGGAAGTCGGCCTCCGAGACGACCTTCACCTGGAACAGCATCTCGGAGTGGTACTCGCCGCAGAGCTCGGCACACTTGCCTTCGTAGGTGCCCACCTTCTCCGGCGTGAAGTACATGGTGTTCGGATGGCCCGGGATCACGTCGCGCTTCTGGAGGAACGCGGGGACCCAGAACGAGTGGATGACGTCGCGCGACGTGAGGTCGAGCGTGACCGTCTTGCCGACCGGCAGGTAGAGCGTCGGGAGCGTGTTGAGGTCAACAGGAGTGCCGTTGAGGTGGGTTTGGGTGCCCGCCTCGTAGACGTTGTCCTTGATGATCCCGCCCTGCTTGTAGTTGAAGTCCCACGACCACTGCTTGCCCACGACGTTGATCGTGACGTCGGGGTTGGCGTTCGGGTTGTCGATCGCTCGCTGGTCGCGGTCGGTGAAGTAGAAGAACACCACGACGAGGAAGAGGGGAATCGCCGTGTAGAAGATTTCGAGCGGCAGGTTGTAGCTCGTCTGCCGGGGGAAGCCGACAGTGCCCTTCCGCCGACGGTACGCGATGATGCACCAGAGGATCAGCGCCCAAGTGATGGCTCCGACCGTGAGGGCAGCAATCCACGAGTTGACCCAGAGGTCCGTGACCATCGCTGTGTGGTTTGTCGTGTCCCGCGATCCCGGCAGCCAGCCGTTCTGTACCTGACTTGTACATCCAGACAGTGCGAGCGCTCCTGCAACGGCAACGGAAGCTACCGTGATGATCCGAGTGCGCTGGCTGCTGGTTCGGTTCTGCGACCTCACAGACGGCCCTTCCTCTTGATGCTTCGGCCGGGCGCTCTCGTCCACGGTGAGACCCGCAGAAACTCGCTCCTCGGCGGCATAGTTTTACTACTCGGTGTAGAGCTTACAGCCATCGCAAAGGAATCGCCCACATCCTGCACATGCACGTCGGCCGTGCCTTCCACGCTCGGGATGAGCTGTCGAAGGCACGGCCGGCATGCACGCGGCAACAGGTCAGTGGAACGAGTCGCCGCACGCGCACGAACCCTGCGCGTTGGGGTTGTCGATGGTGAATCCCTGCTTGGAGATCGTGTCCTCGAAGTCGATGGTCGCGCCAGCGAGGTAGGGCACGCTCATCTTGTCGACCACGACCTCGACGCCATCGAAGTCGCGGACCGCGTCGCCGTCGAGGAGCCGCTCATCGAAGTAGAGCTGGTAGATGAGGCCGGAGCACCCGCCCGGCTGGACGGCGACACGCAGACGGAGATCCGTTCGCCCTTCCTGCTCAAGAAGGCTGCGGACCTTGCCCGCGGCGACCTCGGTGAGGGTCACCTCGTGTGAACCGATGGCCTCGGTGGTCTCGTTCGTTGCAGTGCTCATTCCATACCTTCCCTGTGTCCCTTGTTTCCATGCTACGGCGGGCTCGGGGACGGACGCTAACCCTTCCCTGTGCCCAGTG
>NZ_DAIUJO010000039.1:5872-32571 GCF_036848755.1 Sinomonas sp.
GGCGAGGACGAGCGCCTCCGCGACGATGCACCGCTTGAACTCCTCGACATGCAGCGACTCATTGGCGCTGTGCGCCCTGCTGTCAGGGTCCTCGACCCCCGTGATGAGGACCTCGGCATCAGGGAACACCTCCTTCAAGTCTGCAACAAAGGGAATGGAGCCTCCCATTCCCATCCCGACCGGTTCGACTCCCCACGCGCTGCGGAGGGCCTCGAGTGCGACACGGGCGGCTGGCGAGTCAGTGTCTGCAAGATAGGGGTTGCCCCGCTCCCCCGGGGTGAAGTCGAGTTCGGCCCCGAAGGGTATGTGAGCCATGAGGTGGCGCCGTACGGCTTCCATTGCTGCATCGGGATCCTGCCCTGGTGCGAGGCGCAGGCTGAACTTCGCGCGGGCCGCTGGCTGGATCGTGTTCGACGACACGGCGACGGCGGGCACGTCGATGCCGATGATCGACAGGGCGGGTCGGCTCCAGAGCCTCGAGGCGATGCTTCCGCTCCCTGCCAGCCGGACGCCGTCGAGCACTCCCGCGTCGGCTCGATACTGTGCTTCCGGGTACTCCACTTCGGGATCGGCGGCCACGACGAGGCCGGGGACGGCTACGTTCCCTTCCTCGTCATGGAGCGTCGCGATGAGCCGGGCCAGAAGCGTCGGCGCGTCCAGCACGGGGCCTCCGAAGACCCCGGAGTGGACGGCGTGGCTCAGCACGCGGACCCCGAAGGTGCCGTCCACGAGTCCTCGCAGGCTCGTCGTGAGCGCGGGGGTGCCGACGGACCAGTTGCTCGAGTCCGCAACCACGATGATGTCGGCCGCGAGTCGTTCGCGGTACGTGTCGAGGAATTTTCGGAAGCTCGGCGATCCTGCTTCCTCCTCGCCCTCGACGAAGAGCGTGACACCCACCCCGGCGGCGTCGCTCAGGACTTCCGAGACCGCGCGCCAAGCCGCCAAATGGACCATGATCCCCGCTTTGTCGTCCGCTGCGCCGCGACCGAACAGGCGCCCGCCGCGGACCTCCGGGGTGAAAGGCGCGGAGTCCCAGAGCGAGAGGTCTCCCGGTGGCTGCACGTCATGGTGGGCGTAGAGCAGGACGGTCGGCCTGCCTGGCGCCGCGGCGCGGCGGGCGACGACGGCCGGTCCACCGGGCTTGCCGTCCGGCCGTTCCGCTCGGAGGATTTCAGCCCCGTCGAGGCCCGCGGCGGCGGCCAGCTCGGCGACGGCCTGCGCGCTGCGCTCGAGCTCCGCCGGGTCGAAGGCATCCCATGCGATGCCGGGGATGGAGGCAAGCGCCACGAGCTCTGCGAGTGTGGCGTCGAACCGGCGTTCGACGGCGTCACGGACCTCGGCGATGACGTCCGGCGCGAGGGCTGGGGAATCTGAAATCATGCCTTCACAGTACAAGGCGGGTGTACGAGCATCAACGGTCCCTTCGGGCCCGTCGACGCATCACCCGAGTGCGCTCGGCGGCTATCCTTGAGTGGTGTTTGGACGAAAGAACGAGCCCGCTGCAGACAGCGCCGGGCAGCCTGAGGAGAAGCCGACTGCCCCGCTCGTCGGCAAGGGAGCGCCGACCCCGCGGCGCAAGGACCAGGAGGCCGCCCGCCGTCGTCCTCTCGTGCCGACGGACCGGAAGGCCTCGCGGGCAGCCGATCGGCAGGCTGCGGCCGATGAGCGCATGCGAGTGCGCCAAGCGCTCCAGACAGGCGACGAGCGTCATCTCCCCCTCAAGGACCGAGGGCCGCAGAAGCGTTTCGCGCGCGACACCGTGGACGCTCGTTTCAACGTAGGCGAGTACCTCATGTTCGGCGCGCTCGCCTTCGTCGTGATCTCCTTCATCGTCCCGCAGGCCAGCGCGGCGCAGGTCTATATCCTGGCTGCGTTCTGGATCGTCTTCATCCTCGTCATCCTCGACACGTTCTGGCTGTCCCGCCAGCTCAAGAAGCGGCTCACGGCGAAGTTCGGCGAGGTCGAGCGCGGAACGGTCTGGTACGGCTCAATGCGCGCGCTGCAGTTCCGACCGCTTCGGCTGCCGAAGCCTCAGGTCACGCGGGGGCAGTACCCTTCGTGACGATGCCGGCCGCGGCGAGCCCACGGTTCACCGAGGCGGCCCAGAACGGACCTTCGTAGAGGAAGGCCGTGTAACCCTGGACAAGGCTCGCCCCTGCGGCGAGCCTTTCCTTTATGTCGGAGGCCGTCTCGACCCCGCCGACGGACACGAGGGTCAGCTGGTTCCCGACGACGGCGGAGAGCCTGCGGAGGACCTCGAGCGAGCGCGATTTGAGCGGAGCGCCCGAAAGGCCCCCATCGCCGCAGGCTTCCACCGCCGCTGGATCGCTTACGAGGCCTTCGCGGCCGATCGTGGTGTTCGTCGCGATGATGCCCTCAAGCCCGAGGTCGAGTGCGAGCCGCGCCACGTCGTCGATGTCGCTGTCGGCGAGGTCGGGGGCGATCTTGACAAGGAGCGGAACCCGTCGCCCCGCGGACGCCGAAGACTCCTCGCGCACTGCCTCGAGAAGCGGGCGCAGCGTCTCGGCGCTCTGGAGGAGCCGGAGCCCCGGAGTATTGGGCGAGCTGACGTTCACCACGAGATAGTCCGCGTGCGGGGCGAGGGCCCGTGCGCTCTCGCGATAGTCCTCCACCGCCTCCTCGAGCGGAACGGCTTTCGTCTTGCCGATGTTGATGCCGATGACGGGCCGGTGAGCCCCGTATCGTCGGTCGAGGGCCTGGCGGGCCGTGGCGATCCGCGGCGCGACTGCGGCAGCGCCGTCGTTGTTGAAGCCCATGCGGTTCACGACCGCCCGGTCCGGAATGAGGCGGAAGAGCCGCGGCTTGGGGTTGCCGGGCTGCGGCCGGCCTGTGATCGTGCCGACCTCGATGTGGCCGAAGCCGAGCTCCGCGAGGGCCTCGATGCCCTTCCCCTCCTTGTCGAAGCCTGCGGCGAGTCCGAATGGCGAAGGGAATTCCACCCCGAACGCGCGGGTGCGCAGCGATTCCGCGGGGCGCGCGAACCGCTCGATCACTCGGCCGGCCCCCGCCGCGTGGACTGCCCGGATTGCCTCGAATCCGATCCGGTGGGCGCGTTCCGCGTCCATCCAGGCGAAGGCGGCGCGGAAGAAGAGGGGGTAGAAACGCATGCCCCAAGTTTCCCCTAGCGGCGCTCCTCGGGACAAAACGGCGGCCTATCCTTCAGGTGTACCGCGAGGAGGAGAGATGGCGGACTGGAGCGCAGACTTCCTGGGGGCGGGATTCGAGCAGCGTGAACTGAGCGCGCGCTCCATGCCTGCGGGCACCCTCGTCCGGTTCGTGCCGACGCCCCAAGAGTCGGCCGACTCTTCGGACGAACGCGGACCGGCCGACAGCAACATCGCCCTCCTGTACGTCCACGGCTGGAGCGACTATTACTTCAACACAGAACTCGCAGACTTCGTCTCGGCACGCGGTTGGCGGTTCTACGCCCTTGACCTTCCCGAGCACGGACGAAGCCTTCGGCCTGGTGGGCGCCCCGGCTACATACCGTCCGCAGAGCACTATCTGGAGAGCATCGACGCGGCACTCGATGCGCTTGCTGCGGACGGGACGGGTCAAATCGTGCTCATGGGGCACTCCACGGGAGGCCTCGCAGCAGCCCTCGAAGCCCAGAGGCGCCCCGACCGGATTGCAGCGCTCATCCTCAGCAGCCCGTGGCTCGTGCCCCATGGCGGCCGCGCTGCCGGAAGGATGCTCGAATATGCCCTGGCAGGGCGGGCGACGGCGCGTCCGGACCAAGTCATACCGCTCCCCTCGCGTGGCTACTTCTGGCGTGCCGTGGCCCGCGAGGCGGGCGGAGAGTGGGACCTTCGCGAGGATCTGCGTCCGCGGACGGCGTTTCCCGTGCGTGCCGGCTGGCTCTATGGGATCCTCGCGGCCCAGCGCGAACTCCTTGCGGGCTCGACCGTTTCCATTCCTTCGCTCCTTCTGGCCTCGACGCGCAGCGACACGGGGCTCGTGTGGCGCGAGCACATGCGCTCGCGAGACGCGGTCCTGGCCATCGGACCGATGCGGCGCGCGGCACGTGCCGTGTGCTCCTCGCTTGACGAGGTCCTCGTCGACGGTGGACTCCACGACGTGCTGCTCTCGGCTCCCAGCGTGCGGCGGGGCGCCTACACACGACTCGGCGCGTGGCTCGACCGAGTGGTCGATGCCTCCGGCTGAGCCTCAGGCGCCCGGAGCCCGATCGACAGCGCCGCCGTACCGCCGGTCCCGCCGCGCGTAGATCTCGACGGCTTCCCAGAGGGTTCGCCTGTCCACGTCGGGCCACAGCGTGTCCATGAAGACCATCTCCGCATACGCAGACTGCCAGAGCATGAAGTTGCTGAGCCGCTGCTCTCCGGAGCTCCGGAGGAAGAGGTCGACGTCGGGCAGATCGGGTTCGTCGAGATAGCGCTGCACCGTCTTCTCGGTGACTGAGCGGGGGTTGAGCGTTCCTGCTGCGACGTCGCGGGCGATGGCTGCTGCAGCGTCGGCGATCTCGGCCCGGCCGCCGTAATTGACGCACATCGTGAGGTGGCACTTCGTGTTGGTGCGCGTGAGTTCCTCAGCCTCTTCGAGCTCTCGGATGACCGAACCCCAGAGCTTGGGGCGGCGGCCCGCCCAGCGCACGCGCACGCCCCAGGAATTCATCGTGTCGCGTTGCCGGCGCAGAACCTCTCGGTTGAAGCCCATGAGGAACCGGACTTCCTCTGGTGACCGCCGCCAGTTCTCCGTCGAGAACGCGTACACCGAGACGTACTCGACGCCGATCTCGATCGCGCCCGCGACGACGTCGAGAAGAGCGGGCTCCCCCGCCTTGTGCCCCTCGATCCGGGGAAGCCCCCGTTGATTCGCCCACCGACCGTTTCCGTCCATGACGATGGCGACGTGGCGCGGGACGAACTCCTTCGGGATGGCCGGCGGCCGGGCGCCGGAGGGGTGCGGATAGGGGGCTACCGTGGGGTGCGCCTCCCGGCGGGTCATTCTCACGTGCTGCTGGTCTCCTGTCGGATCGGGGGCGAAGCTGGCTCGACGTCCCGTTCGACGAGCCTGAGCGAGCGCACCGCGCGCTCGAGGTGCCACTGGACGTACGCGGCGACGAGGCCCGAGGCTTCCCTGCGGGTGCTCGGGATCGAGGCATCCGCGACGGCCCAATCCCCGGAGAGGAGGGCAGCGAGCAGGCGCACCGTCTCGGCAGCCGGCGACGGGGACCCGGGAGGCCGACAGTCGTGACAGACGATGCCGCCGAGAGCCGCGGAGAACGCCGAATGGGGTCCGGGCTCCCCACAGCGCGCGCAGTCCGTGAAGCTGGGCGCCCATCCCGCCGTCGAAAGCGCCCGCAGCAGGTACGAGTCGAGGATGAGCTCCGGGGCGTGCGCCGCTCGGCTCAGCGCGGAGAGAGCCCCGACAAGGAGCTGATAGTGGGGAAGGGAGGCTTCGCCGTCGTTCGCGGTGAGCCGCTCAGCGGTCTCCGCCATGGCCGCCGCGGCTGTGTAGCGGGAGTAGTCCGCGGCGATCTCCCGGCCGTACGTCCCTCTCGCGACGGCCTGGCCGACAACCTCAAGTGAGCGTCCGCGCACAAACTGGACGTCGGCGACCATGAACGGCTCGAGCCGTGCGCCGAATCGGCTGCCCGTGCGGCGCACACCGCGCGCGACTGCGCGCACTTGGCCATGATGCTTCGTGAGGAGCACGATGATCCGGTCTGCCTCGCCGAGACGATGGGTGCGGAGGACGACGCCGTCGTCGCGGTAGCTACGCGCAGCGAACGTCGATTCGGCCATGAACAGTATTCTCCCACCGGGTATGCGTGGTGCCCCGCCCGAAACGGGCGAGGCACCACACTGGGAGCCTAGACGCCGACCGCGTCCGCGTCGCGGAGGGCGCGGTTGACCGCGGAGATGACAGCCTTGAGGGCTGCGAGGCTCGTGTTCGCGTCGATGCCGACACCCCACAGGATCCGCTCGCCGATCCCGCACTCCACGTACGCGGCTGCCCGTGCGCTGCCGCCTTCTGAGAGGGCGTGTTCGGTGTAGTCGAGGACCCGGACGTCCACACCCTCGGAGGAGAAGACGTCCAGGAGCGCCGCGATCGGGCCGTTGCCGGTTCCCGTGCGGCGAACCTCCGTGCCGTCGATGCGGAGCGCCGCCTCGAGGGTCATGGTGCCGTCCTCGGCGGTTTCCGTGCTGACGGAGGAGAGTGCATAGCGGCCCCAGGCCTTGCCCCCGTCCACTGACGACGCCGGGAGGTACTCGTCGCTGAAGATGTCCCACAGGACGGACGGGCTCACCTCGCCGCCCGCGGTGTCGGTGTGCTGCTGGATGACGCGCGAGAACTCGATTTGGGCGCGACGTGGCAGGTCAAGGTTGTGCTCGTTCTTGAGCAAGTAGGCGACGCCGCCCTTGCCCGACTGCGAATTGACCCGGATGACCGCCTCGTACGAGCGGCCGATGTCCTTCGGGTCGATGGGCAGGTAGGGGACCTGCCAGGTGAACTCGTCCACCGGGACCCCTGCGGTCGCCGCATCCCGTTCGAGTGCCTCGAAGCCCTTCTTGATCGCATCCTGGTGCGAGCCCGAGAAAGCCGTGAAGACGAGGTCGCCGCCGTACGGAGACCGCTCCGGGACAGGCAGCTGGTTGCAGTATTCGACGGTTCGGCGGATCTCGTCGATGTTCGAGAAGTTGATCATCGGGTCGACGCCCTGCACGAACAGGTTCAGGCCGAGCGTCACGAGATCCACGTTGCCGGTGCGTTCGCCATTGCCGAACAGGCATCCTTCAATGCGGTCCGCGCCCGCCAGATAGCCGAGCTCTGCGGCGGCGACTCCCGTGCCCCGATCATTGTGCGGGTGCAGGGAGAGGATGATCCCCTCGCGCGGCTTCAGGTTTCGGCTCATCCACTCGATCGAGTCGGCGTAGACATTCGGAGTCGCCATCTCGACAGTCGCGGGCAGATTGATGATCACCTGACTGTCAGCAGAGGCCTCGAAGATCTCTGCGACCTTGTTGCACACCTTGGCCGCGTACTCCAGCTCGGTACCGGTGAAGGACTCCGGCGAGTACTCGTACGTAATGTGGGTGTCCGGGACGGTCTCCTGGTACTTCTTGCAGAGAAGGGCGCCCTGCACGGCGATGTCGAGGATGCCCTCCTCGTCGGAGTTGAACACGACCCTGCGCTGGAGCACCGACGTCGAGTTGTACAGGTGCACGATTGCGCTCTTCGCCCCTACGAGGGACTCGTAGGTACGCTCGATGAGGTGCTCGCGCGCCTGGGTGAGGACTTGGATGGTGACGTCCTCCGGGATGTGACCTCCCTCGATGAGCTGGCGGACGAAGTCGAAGTCGGTCTGGGAAGCCGACGGGAATCCGACCTCGATCTCCTTGTAGCCCATCTGGACGAGAAGCTTGAACATCTTGAGCTTGCGAGCAGGGCTCATGGGATCGATGAGCGCCTGGTTGCCGTCCCGGAGGTCGACGGCGCACCAGCGGGGCGCCTTCTCGATGCGCTTGTCCGGCCACGTCCGATCCGGCAGTTCGACCCTGATCTGCTCGTGGAACGGGAGGTAGCGGTGGACCGGCATGCCTGAAGGCTTCTGTGCATTGCGCATGGTTTACTGTAGGCCTTTCTCAAAAGCTGGGATCCTCTGCGGCCGGGCGTCAGAAAACTCCGCGGCGGGGATCCGGCCTACGCCTCTTTCGGAACTCTTGTCCGTCAGTCGGCTACTGGGCCCCGCCACGGCAGCTAAGAAGGAGAAGGCGCTGCGCGTGTGGCACACCGTCACGATAGCACGGCCTTCGGTTCGCCCACTGCGGCGAGCGCCGTCGAGGGCGGGCGGCCTGCCTAAGATGAAGCCATTCGAGCTTGCCTGAGGAGGCACCATGACCGACAGCCCTGTCGCCCCGTCCGGGGTCGACCGCGAGTTCTTCGACGAGACTGTCCGAGCCCAGGACGACCTGTACCGGCACGTCAACGGCGCGTGGCTCCGGGAGACCCAGATCCCCTCCGACCGTGCCCTCGTCGGTACGTTCGTCCAGCTCCGCGACCGCGCCGAGGAGGACGTGCGCGGCCTCATCGAGGAACTCGCCGAGAGCGAGCACGCGGCCGGTTCCGACGAGGAGAAGATCGGGGCGCTGTACCGCTCGTTCATGGACGAGGAACGCGTGGCCCAACTGGGTTCCGAGCCGCTCAAGGCGCTGCTCGCCGAAGTCGACGCCGTCTCAGACGCCGAGGGGCTCGTGCGCACGTCGGCCCGGCTCGGACGCGGCGGCAGCGAGGGCCTGTTCGGCTACTACGCAGCCCCCGACGCAGGGAATCCAGAGCGCGTGCTGCTCTATCTGTCGCAGGGCGGGCTCGGCCTGCCCGACGAGTCGTACTACCGCGAGGAGCGTTTTGCCGAGGTCCGCGACGCCTACCGTTCGTACCTCACCGACATCTTCGCCCTGATCGGCCGGACCTCCCCCGCGGAGGCGGCGTCCGCCGTCGTTCGGCTCGAGGAGCGGCTGGCGGGCCTGCACTGGGACCGTGTGACGCTGCGCGACCCGCAGAAGACGTACAACCTCTTCACTCAGGAGGACGCGACGACGGTCTTCCCGCACTTCCTGACCTGGGCGGAGGCCACCGGGGTCCCAGATCATGGCAGGGCGGAACTCGTCGTCGGCAACCCCGATTTCCTCTCCGGCGTCGGCCCGATGCTTGCCGAGATCCCACTCGACGACTGGAAGCTGTGGCTCGCAGCCCACGTCGTGTCCGCTTCGGCGCCGTTCCTCTCGCCCGAGTTCGTCGACCGGCACTTCGCGTTCTACGGCACCGTCCTGAGCGGCACCCCCGAGAACAAGGAACGCTGGAAGCGCGGCGTCTCAACGGTGGAGAACGGGCTCGGCATGGCCGTGGGGCGCCTGTACGTCGAGCGGCACTTCCCGGCAGAGCACAAGGAATCGATGCAGAAGCTCGTCGCGGACATCGTCGAGGCCTACGGCCAGAGCATCTCGGTTCTCTCGTGGATGGGTCCCGAGACGCGAGAGCGTGCACTCGAGAAGCTCGAGGCCTTCCGCCCGAAGATCGGCTACCCGGACGAGTGGATCGACTTCTCTGCCGTCGGGATCGACGAGAAGGATCTCCTCGGCAATGTGCGCCGCGCGCACGCCGGCGAGCTGGACCGGCTTCTGGATGAGATCGGCAAGCCCGTCGATCGCATCAAGTGGCTCATGACCCCGCAGACAGTCAACGCCTACTACCACCCGCTCATGAACGAGATCGTCTTCCCGGCCGCAATCCTCCAGCCGCCGTTCTACCACCCGGGGGCCGATCCCGCCGTCAACTACGGCGGCATCGGGGCGGTGATCGGGCACGAGATCGGGCACGGTTTCGACGATCAGGGCTCGCAGTTCGATGGGACCGGAGCGCTGCGCAACTGGTGGACCGACGCCGACAGGAAGGCCTTCGAGGCGCTCACCGCGCGGCTGGTCGAGCAGTTCGAGGTCCTCTCCCCCAGCGAGGCGCCCGGCCACACTGTGAACGGCAAGCTGACGCTCGGCGAGAACATCGGCGATCTCGGGGGCCTGGGAATCGCGTTCAAGGCGTACCGCCTCCACCTCGGGGGCGAAGAGGCCCCGGTCATCGACGGGCTGACCGGCGAGCAGCGCTTCTTCATCTCGTGGGCCACAGTGTGGCGTCAGGTGTGCCGCCCAGAGGAATCGATCCGGCGTCTCGCGATCGATCCCCACTCGCCCAACGAGTTCCGCACCAACACCATTGCCAAGAACCTCACCGCATTCCACGAGGCGTTCAACGTGGCCGACGGCGACGGCATGTGGCTAGCACCCGACCAGCGGGTCGAGATCTGGTAGGCCGGTTGGGCACGCGGCGAAGGCCCCGGCATCCGTGAGGATGCCGGGGCCTTGTTGCTGTAGCGGCCTCGGCCAGTCCGCGGCCGCTACTGGCCGAACGCCGTCTGGCAGGTCGTCTGGGCTGCCGTCTGGGAGACGACGTTGCTCGGGAGCTTCGGTGTGTAGTGCGTACCCGAGGTGAAGTCTGACCCGACGTACACCTGAACCCCGTTGATGTTGTCTGCCGGTTGGACCTGGGACGACGGAATGCCCAGCGCCGCAGCGACATCCTTCGCAACGTCCGCGAAGTTGGCACTGTAGTAGACGTTCGTCGTATCGGTCGCGGCTGCGTTGAACTCCGAAGTCTGGGCGAACCCCTGGCCCTTGAGGAAGGTGGCGAGCTCGCTCGCACGGCCCGTGATACCGGTTCCGTTCGCCACAGTCACCGGCTGGAGCGTCTTGTCGTACGCAGGGGCCGTCGGGGCCGCGGAGGGTGCCGTGGATGGGGTGGCACTCGCGGACTGGGTAGGAGCCGGCGCCGTGAGATCGCGATTCTGCCGGAGCGCATCGAAGAGCGCCGCGGCGTCAGGCTGTTTCAGCTGGACGCGGTTCGGGTCGCCGGTGTACGGCTCCCACGGCGCAGTCACGAATGCGACCTTCGCAAGGTCCACCGAGCGGAGTCTGGAAGCGATCGTGATCATCGCCTGGGGATTCGCGAGGCCGGAATCGACCGTGAGGTTCTGGGTGATCGTGTCCGCGATGCTCAGGAGCTTCGGGACGTTGGTCAGCGTCCCATCCGACTTCACCTTGCGCGCGAGGGATGCGAGGAACTCCTGCTGCGATTTGATCCGCGAGAGATCGCTGCCGTCGCCGACGCCGTGGCGGCTTCGGAGGAATGCGAGGGCCATCTCGCCCTGAACCGTGGACGTCCCGGCGGGAAGCTTGAGGCCCGAGTACGGGTCGTCGATCGCAGCGTTGACGCAGACCTGAACGCCGCCGATCTCATTCGAGAGGTCCTTGACCGCGTTGAAGTCCGCGACCATGAAGTGGTCGATCTTGAGTCCCGTGAGCTGGTTGACCGTGTCGACTGCGCAGCCGGGGCCGGCTTCCATCATGGCCGAGTTGATCTGGCCGACCGCCTGAGCCGGGTAGTCCTTGCCGGTTTGCGGATCGTGGCATGCGGGAATCGGCACCATGAGATCCCGGGGGAAGCTGGTCATTGAGACGACCTTGTTGTCCGCCGAGATGTTCAAGAGAATCATCACGTCGGAATTGCCGTAACCCGAGCTGTCGGCCGTGGTGCCGTAGTTCGAATCCGCGCCTGACCGAGTGTCAGTTCCGATGATCAGGATCTGGAGGGGATCCGTGGCGTCGTTGGTCGCGTCTGCGGTCGCATGGCCGGCACTCAGGGGCGCCTCGTGAATGTTGCTCTGAAGACGCCAAGCCCAGTATCCGGCGAAGGCGACGACTCCCACGATTCCGAGCACCACGACGCCCCCGAGTATCTTGACCCAGAGGGGAACTGTGCGGCGCGCGCGGACGTGTCGCGGGACGTTCCCAGTTGTTGACAAATGAAGCCTCCGGTAGGTGATACTCCTATCCAGTCTACAGGGGCCCCTGTGAGCGGGCTGTGACGCTAGAAGCCCAAACGTCCGAGTTGCTTGGGATCGCGCTGCCAGTCCTTGGCGACCTTCACGTGCAGATCGAGGTAGATGCGGGTCCCGAGAAGCGCCTCGATGCCCTTACGCGCCTGAGAGCCGACCTCGCGCAGCCGCTCCCCGCCCCGCCCGATGATGATGGCCTTCTGCGATGGCCGTTCGACGAAGAGGTTGACGCGGACGTCGAGGAGGGGATTGTCCTCTGGGCGGCCTTCGCGGGGCACGATTTCATCGACCACGACCGCGAGCGAGTGCGGCAGCTCGTCACGCACACCTTCGAGGGCGGCTTCGCGCACGAGCTCGGCCACCATGACGGCCTCTGGCTCGTCGGTCAGCTCACCGTCCGGATAGAGCGGCGGCGAGGGCGGCATGTGCGAGATCAGGACGTCCGCGACCGTCTCGACCTGATAGCCGTCTTTCGCGGAGACGGGAACGATGTCCGCGAAGCCGTCCTCGCCGAGGACTTCGCGGCCCAGCCCGGTGACGGCGAGGAGCTGCTCGGTGAGCGCCGCTCGGTCCGCGAGGTCGGCCTTGGTCACGAGCGCGACAATGGGCTTGCGGCCGACGGCGGCCAGCTGGCTTGCGATGAAGCGGTCGCCTGGCCCGATGCGCTCGTTGGCGGGGAGGCAGAAGCCGATGGCGTCGACTTCGGACAGGGTCTCGGCGACGAGGTCGTTGAGCCGCTGGCCGAGGAGCGTGCGCGGTCGGTGGAGGCCCGGGGTGTCCACCAGGATGAGCTGTGCATCGGAACGGTGGACGATGCCTCGGATGGTGTGACGCGTGGTCTGGGGCTTGGCCGAAGTGATCGCTACCTTCTGGCCCACCAGGGCATTGGTGAGGGTCGACTTTCCCGCGTTGGGACGCCCCACAAGCACCGCGAAGCCCGCGCGGTAGCCGCCGTCGTCGGGCGTCTGCGGCCAGCCCTCTGCCTGCGGCCGCCGGCCGCTCCCGCTGTCTTTCCGATCATCCATGCTGTCTCCCTGTCGCCTCTGAATCATGCCGGTCTGTCTCGCGCTCGCGTGCGCGCCCTCGATCCTCGGCCAAGGGCTCGACGCGCTGGACGAGCAGATGGCTCACACGCTTCCGTCGCCCCTCGAGGCGCTCGGCCGTGAGCCGGATGCCTTCCACCACCGCGGTGCTGCCCACGATCGGGACTCGCCCGATCGCTTTGGCGAGCAGGCCTCCTGCGGTGTCGACCTCGTCGTCTTCGATGTCCTCGTCGAACAGCTCGCCGAGGTCGTCCAGGCTCATGCGCGCCTGGATCCGATAGACCCCAGACTCGACCTCCACGGCCTCGACGTCGTCCTCGTCGTACTCGTCGGCTATCTCTCCCACGAGTTCCTCGATGAGGTCTTCGAGCGTGACAAGGCCCGCCGTCCCACCGTATTCGTCGACGACGATGGCGAGGTGGGTCGATTCGCGCTGAAGTTCCTTGAGGAGCTCGCTCACCGGCTTCGACTCGGGGACGAAACGCGGTTCACGGACGTGGTCCTCGACGGGTTCGGTGCCTGCCCCCGCGGCCTGATGCAATCGCGCCGCGACATCCTTGAGGTACAGGATGCCGCGGACGTCGTCGAGGTTCTCGACGAAGACCGGCACCCGGGAGCAGCCCGAGCGCAGGAAGAGGGACATGGCCTGCTGGAGTGTCGAGCCCGCCTCGATGGCGATGACATCGGTGCGCGGCACCATCACGGCGCGGACGAGGGTGTCGCCGAGCTCGAACACCGACTGGAGGAGCTCGGCCTGCGCCTCTTCGAAGTCCTCGGAATCGCTCGCTCTCTCGACGAACTCCCGAAGCTCGTCGGTCGAGTAGATCGCGTCCTCCTGCTGCGGGTCGGTACCCGTCGCTGCACTGCCGATCGAGACGAGCCACCCGGGGATTGGGCCCAGCACCTGGCGCAGCCCTACAGTGAGCGGCGCTGTCCAGGCCGCGACCGCGAGCGAGTGCCGTCTCCCGAGCTGGCGGGGCGAGACTCCGACGAGCAGGAAGCCGATGAGCGCCATGACGACGGTCGCCGCGAGCCCCGCGAGCCAGACGTTGGCGATCCAGATCGTCATGAGGACGGCGACGGCGACCGCGGAGGCGGTCTCGAACCAAATGCGCCAGAAGCGGAGCGCGCGCACGTACGGGACCGGACCCGTGAGGATGGTTTCGAGCGCCCGACCATGGCCGTCCTCGACATAGTCTTCCGCCTCGTGCCGCGGAAGGAAGGCGAGGGCCGCCTCGGCGGCAGTGAGCAGAGCAGCAAGCGCCGTGAACGCCAGCGCCATGGCCAGCAGGACGGCGATCGTCACGCCATCGTCTCCTTCGGGGCCGGCCGGCCCAGGAACTCCGAGAGCAGTTCGCGCTGGAGCCCGAACATCTCGTCACGTTCCTCAGGCTCGCCGTGATCGAAGCCAAGAAGGTGCAGGACGCCGTGCGTTGCGAGGAGGAGCATCTCGTCGTCGCGTGAGTGTCCCCCGCGGGCGGCCTGCTCGGCGGCCACCTGGGGACAGATCGCTATGTCCCCCAGCATCCCCTGAGGGGTCGGTCGGCCAGGCGTTCCGGGGGTCAGCTCGTCCATCGGGACGGAGAGGACGTCCGTGGCTCCGGGCTCGTCCATGAGCTCGAGGTGGAGCCGCTCCATGGCCGCCTCGTCGACGAGCAGGATCGAGAGCTCGGTCTGCGGGTGCAGCCACAGGCGGTCGAAGATGAACCGTCCGAGGCGGACCAGGGCCTCCTCGTCGACTGCGACGCCTGACTCGTTGTTGACTTCGATGCTCACGGCTCCAGCTTAGACGCCGTCGCGTGCTCGGATCCCGGGGTGCGACGGCGATCGGCACGGACACGGGCCCGTTCGGCCTTCGCCCGTTGACGATCGTCCCACCGCCCATACGCAGCCACGATGTCGGAGACCAAACGGTGGCGGACGACGTCGGAAGCATCGAGGACCGTGAAGCTCACGTCCTCGATGCCGTCGAGGATGTCCTGGACCACCCGGAGCCCCGAAGAGGAGCCGGACGGCAGGTCGACCTGCGTGATGTCCCCGGTGACCACCATCTTCGAGCCGAAGCCGAGGCGCGTGAGGAACATCTTCATCTGTTCCGGCGTCGTGTTCTGCGCCTCGTCGAGGATGATGAACGCGTCATTGAGAGTGCGGCCGCGCATGTAGGCGAGCGGGGCGACCTCGATGGTTCCGGCGGCCATGAGCCGGGGTATCGACTCGGGATCGATCATGTCGTGCAGCGCATCGTAGAGGGGCCGCAGGTAAGGATCGATCTTGTCGTTGAGCGTGCCGGGGAGGAAGCCCAATCGCTCCCCCGCCTCGACGGCCGGGCGCGTCAGGATGATTCGGCTGACGTCCTTGTGCTGCAGCGCTTGGACTGCCTTCGCCATCGCAAGATAGGTCTTGCCGGTGCCCGCCGGTCCGATGCCGAAGATGACCGTGTTCGCGTCGATCGCGTCCACATAGTTCTTCTGGTTCGCGGTCTTGGGGCGGATGCTGCGGCCACGGCTCGTGAGGATGTTGTGGGTGAGCACCTCCGAGGGGCTCGAGACGGTCTGCTCTCTCAGCATCGTGACGAGCTGCGCGAGTGAGGCCGGGGTGACAGGCGTCCCCCGCTCAGCGAGGGACGCGATCTCTTCGAAGAGCCTGCGGATGTTCGGGGCTTCCGCGGGCGGCCCGACGATGGTCAGCTCGTTGCCCCGGACATGGAACGACACGGAGGGGAATTGCTCTTCGACGTAGCGGAGGGCTTCATCATGCGGTCCGAGGATGTGCACCATGTCCTCGCCTGAAGCGAAGCGTAGAACCTCGGTCCGGGTCGTAGGAGTCGTGTGCGGGAACTCCGCTGTCAAATGCCTTCTCTCTCGTCGTCGGGTGCTTGCCGATCCATGCTACCGCTAGGTATCAATCGGGCATCACTTGGGCAACGAAACCCTGTGAACGGACATTCCCCGCGAGCCGCTGTGCCAAGCTGGATGGTGCCCGGGGCGGCGCCGGTTTGGGGGCCGCGTGCAGCCCAGCCTTGGGGGCGCCGATGGCGCCCAGCCGATCAGCCCGGAGGATTACCGCCCATGGCCGCCAGCCGACCCAGCTCCAGACCGCGCCGCATGGCGCTGTCCGGCGGGGCCGCGCTCGTGGCCCTGCTGCTGGCGTCGTGCACAGCGAGCGGTCAGCCACAGCCGACCATGGCCGCAGGAGCGTCTCCCGGCATTTCCGCGTCGGCGAGCGTGCCTCTTGAGACGTCCCAGACCTCGACCAAGTCTCCCGTCTACTGGCTCGGCCGTGCCAGGGACGGCGTGTACCTCTACCGCGAGTTCCGCGATGCTCCGGGGAGCGACAATGCCGTCGCGAAGGCCCTGCGCCTCATGATGTCGACGAAGCCCCTGGACCCCAACCTGTTCAGCCCCTGGCAGTCGCCGAAGAAGCTCGCGGCCTCGATCTCGGGGAGGAACGTCATCACCGTGGACGTCTCCTCCGATGCCTTCAACAGCTCTGTGGACGAGCAGACCGCTCAGCTCGCAGTGCAGGAGCTGGTCTACACCGCGACTGCGGCCGCCGCGAGCGCGGGTGTGATCGACGCGGGTCAACCGGTGCAGGTCATGCTCCTCGTCGACAGCCGCACCGACCAGCTGGCCTTCAACCGGGTGCAGCTGGGTCAGCTCATGCAGCGCGACCCGGCCATGGTCGCGCCGATGTGGATCATCGATCCGCAGGCAGGCACGTCCTCGCCCCATGGTCAGCTCACCGCCGACGGACGGACGACCACCCCCGGCTCCGAGGTGTACTGGCAGGTCTCACGCGCGGACGTCAAGACGGACAAGGCGCCGGCCCTCCTGAGCGGCCACACGACGTCGGCCGCCTCGGGACAGGCCCAAGGGCAGTTCCGTTTCTCGGTGGCCCTCCCGCCGGGCAAGTATGTGCTGCGGGTCTTCCCCAGCGACCCCGGGACCGGTGACGCGGCTGCGCTGGCCTGGGACTCGAAGGACTTCACCGTCACCCCGTGACGCACATTCCGCATGCAGGGAGGAAGGGTCAGGCCCTTGCGGGCCACCGGCCGAGGCGGTCGCCGGCGATCGCGAGGGCGGCCGGTCCAGCCGTCGACGACCGCAGCACGTGTGGCGCCAGAAGCCCGAGTTTGGCTCCTGCAGACGTGAAACGGTCGAGCTCCTGAGGCGAGATTCCACCTTCTGGGCCGACGAGAAAGAGCACCTCGCCGTCGAGCGGGGGTTCCCCTGCCACGAAGTCATCGAGCAGCGAGCCCAGGCTGCGCACCGCGTCCTCATGGAGGACGACTGCTAAGGCGGCCCGCCCGACGCGCTCGGCGAGGGCGGCGCCGTCGTGCGTCTCCTCGACCTCTGGCACCCACGCCCGCCGCGACTGCTTCGCCGCTGCAGAAACGACGGACCGCCACTTCGCGAGCGACTTGGCACCCCGCTCGCCCTTCCAGCGGACGATCGAGCGTTCGGCCTGCCACGGGATGACGGCGTCGGCACCGAGCTCGGTTGCCGACTCGGCTGCCAGTTCATCGCGGTCGCCCTTGGCGAGCGCCTGCACGAGGACGAGCCGGTAGGGCGGTCTCGGCTCACGCTCCACCGTGTCGAGGACGACGGCGAGGAGCTCGCCTTCCGCGCGGGCGACCCGCCCCCGACCTCGGGCGCCACGGCCATCGACGACGTCGACCGGCTCCCCTGGTGTGAGCCGCTTGACCGTCGCTGCGTGGCGGCCTTCCGTTCCTGTGATCGTTACCGTGTCGCCCGCGCCGAGGGCCTCGAGAGACCCGGTGGCGACGAAGAAGACGGGATTGGACACGTCAGAGGTTCCCGAACTTGTCGCGCAGCTTCGCGAACATCCCTCCGCCCGTGCCGACGAGCTTTCCCTCGGCGACGTGCTCGCCGCGGAGCTTGGCGAGCTGCCTCAACAGCTCCTCCTGATCTGCGTCGAGCTTGGTGGGGACTTCGACGTTGACATGCACGAGCAAATCGCCGCGGCCCGCGCCGCGAAGGCGTGCGACGCCGAGGTGCGGGAGAGTGATGACGTCGCCCGACTGGGTGCCGGGACGGAGCGTGATGCTCTGCTCGCCGTCGAACGTCTCGAGCGTGAGCTCGGTGCCGAGCGCGGCGGCCGTCATGGGCACGCTCAGGGTCGCGTGGAGGTTGTCGCCGTCCCGGGAGAACGTCGCATGCGAGGCGACGCGGATCTCGACGTACAGATCACCCGTCGGGCCTCCGGCGGTCCCGGCCTCGCCTTGGCCGGCCAGCTGGATCCGGGTTCCCGTGGAGACACCGGCTGGGATCTTGACCGTGAGCGAGCGCCGGCTCCGAACGCGCCCCTCGCCGCCGCACTCGTTGCAGGGATTGGGGATCTCGGTGCCGAAGCCGCCGCATGAGGGGCACGTCGCCGTCGTCATGACCTGGCCGAGAATCGAACGGACCGCGCGCTGGACGTGCCCGCTGCCGTGGCACACGCTGCATCGGACGGGCTGCGTCCCCGGCTCGCAGCACGAGCCCTCGCACCGGGTGCACAGGACGGCGGTGTCGACCTCGATCTTCTTGTTGACCCCGAAGACCGCATCCTTGAGCTCGATCCGCACCGCGATGAGCGCGTCCTGCCCTCGGCGCACGCGGGTCGCGGGGCCGGCCTGCCCGCCTCCCCCGCCGAAGAAGGTCTCGAAAATGTCCTGGAAGGCGAAGCCGGCTCCGTTGTAGGCGCCCGAGAAGCCGTTGTCGGTGCCGTTCTCGTTGCCGGTCGCGTCGTAGACGCGCCGCTTGTCCGGATCCGAGAGGACCTCATAGGCATGCGTCACGGCTTTGAAGCGGTCGGACGCTTCGTCGCCTGGGTTGACGTCCGGGTGGAACTTGCGTGCCAGCTTCCGGTAGGCCTTCTTGATCTCCTCGCCGCTCGCATCCGGTGACACGCCGAGGGTTTCGTAATGGCTGCTCACTGTCTTCTTTCTCTAGCTTCCGGCGAGGATCTTCGAGAGGTACCGTGCTACCGCGCGCACCGCCGCCATCGTCGCCGGGTAGTCCATTCGGGTTGGGCCGAGCACGCCGATCTTGGCATCGTCCTGACCGTAGCCGGTTGCGACGACCGAGGTCTCGGCGAGTGAATCTGCTGCGGTCTCGTGCCCGATGGCGACCGCGACACCCCGGGCGTCGCTCGCCATCTCGGACAGGAGGCGCAGGAGCACCACCTGCTCTTCGAGGGCCTCGAGCACCGGTGAGATGCTCAGGAGGAAGTCGCTGTTGGACCGGGCGAGGTATGCGGTCCCCGCCGTCACGATCCGCTCCTCGCGGCTTGACGCGGCGAGGGCTGCGAGCCCCGCGGCGAGCTCGGCCGCAACAGCACGGTCCGCCGGGAGGAGCGAGTCAATGACGGCCGCCAGATTCGCCCCGACCTGAGCCACCGGCTTCCCCGCGGTAGCCGCCAGAAAGCTCTGGCGCAGGACAGCGAGACGGTCGTGGTCCAGATCCTCCCCTACGGTCACCACCCTCTGTTCCACGGTGCCGCTGTCGGCGATGAGCACGAGCAGGACCTGGCGTGGGGCGAGGCCGACTGCCTCGACGTGCCGCACCCTGGCGCGGCCAAGCTGGGGGTACTGGACGACGGCGACTTGGTTCGTGAGGTGCGAAAGCAGCCGCACGGTGCGCTCGAGCACGTCGTCGAGGTCGTCGGCACCCCCAAGGAGGGACTGGATCGCTTGCTTTTCGGCGGCCGAGAGCGGCCGTACCGCTGCGAGCTGGTCCACGAATACTCGGTAGCCTTTGTCCGTCGGGACGCGGCCGGCGCTCGTGTGCGGGGCGACGATGAGTCCCTCGTCCTCGAGAGCGGCCATGTCGTTGCGGATCGTCGCGCTCGAGACACCGAGACGATGGCGTTCTACGAGGGCCTTCGACCCAACCGGCTCCCGGTAGTGGACGTAGTCCTCGACGATCGCCCTCAGCACCTCGAGTTTGCGCGGCTCGTTCATTCCACCTCCCCTGCGGCTGGCACCCAGTGCGCCTGTGTGCGTTCCGTACAGGCAGTCCCACAATCCTTTAGCACTCTCTATACCCAAGTGCTAGATCTATTATGCGCCCCTCGCGCGTCCGACTGGGGCACCGGGACACGCCCCCGGACGCCCCCAACCGCCGGCGCTCCCGCCAGTAGCATGGACGCGATCCCGTTGAGGGCAGCAGTGCAAGGGAGGCGAGGACCGGATGTCCTACTACGACCAGTGGGGGCCGGCGGAGATCGCGGCCCCGAAGAAGACCGTCCTGCCGGAGGTGCCCATCGAGCTCGGCATGGTCCTCGAAGACAGCCAAAGCGGCTGGGTCGGAGCCGTCACCCGCGTCGAGAAGTCCGGAGGCATGCACGTCTTCAGCCTCGAGGACCGTCGCGGCATGACGCGCTCCTTCGAACTGGGCTACGGCTTCCTGCTCGAGGGCCGCCCAGTGCGCCTCGCTCCCCCGGCCCCGAAGCAGAAGGCCGCAGCAACCAAACGGACGGCGTCGGGCTCCATCGCAGTCGACGGGGCGCGCGCGCGGGTCGCTCGGGCGAGCCGTATCTGGGTCGAGGGCAAGCACGACGCCGAACTCGTCGAAAAGGTCTGGGGGGACGACCTCCGTCTCGAGGGCATCGTCGTCGAGCCTCTCCACGGCGTCGACGACCTCGCCGCCGCCGTCGCCGACTTCCAACCGGGCCCCGAGCGGCGCCTGGGAATCCTCGTCGACCATCTGGTCGAGGGGTCGAAGGAGAGCAGGATCGTCGAGAAGGCCCTTGCCGTGCCGGGGGCACGCGGCCACGTCCTCATCGTGGGGCACCCGTACGTGGACGTCTGGCAGGCTATCCGGCCGCAGACGCTCGGGATTCCGGCGTGGCCGACTGTCCCCCGCGGGCTGGACTGGAAGACGGGGATCCTCCGCGCCTTCCGATGGCCTCACGAGACGCCCGAGGACATCGGCCTGGGGTGGCAGCGGCTCCTCGGTGCCGTCCGCTCCTACGCCGATCTCGAACCCGCGCTGCTGGGTCGCGTCGAGGAGGTCATCGACTTCCTGACCGCCTGAGTTGGGTATTCTGGGGGCCGAGACCCTGTCCGCGATCAATGCAAGGAAGTGCCGTGTCCCAGAACTGGCAGGATCACCGTGAACCCCGAGAGGGACGTCTCGGGAAGGTCGGAGGCACCGAGCCTTTCACGGCCAGCGAGGACCGCCAGTGGGCGACGCTCGCGCACTTCGGCGGAATTCTGGGCTGTGTCCCGTCGCTGCTCGTGTACCTGTCGTTCAAGGACCGTGGTCCGTTCACGGCCCAGGAATCGAAGGAAGCGCTCAATTTCACGCTGCCGCCCACGCTTGCAGCGCTCGTGCTGAACCTCTTCGCGTTCATCCCGGTAGTCGGGGTCTACTTCGAGGTGCTCGCGACTCTCATCTGGGTGGGGCTCGCCATCCTGTCCGTGACGGCCGGCATCGAGGTCAACCGCGGCCAGCCGTTCCGCTATCGGTTCAACCTGCGCTGGATCAAGTAGAGCCGAATCGACGCCGGAGCCGCCTCAGGGCATAAGTCGGCGCACGACGGCGTCGGCGAGGAGCCGACCCGCAAGCGTGAGCACGAGCCGCCCGTGAAACGCGGAGGGCCCGTCCACGAGGCCGTCGGCGATGAGACCCGCCACCTCGCGCCGGGAGGATGCCGGCAGGACCTCGACCGGCAGACCTGCCGCGAGCCGCAGTTCGAGGATGATGCGCTCCTCGAGACGGATCGCGTCGTCCAGAGTCTCGCGGCCCGCCGCCGGCGACTCACCCTGGCCGAGTCGTGCTGCGTACGCGCGCGGGTGCTTGACGTTCCACCAGCGCACACCGCCGACGTGGGAGTGCGCGCCGGGGCCTACTCCCCACCAGTCCCCGCCGCGCCAGTAGGCGATATTGTGACGGCACTCGAAGCGGCCGCCTCCCGCCAGACCGCCCGGCGCGCCCTGCGCCCAGTTGCTCACTTCGTACCAGTGGAAGCCCGCGCCGCCGAGCACCTCGTCGGCGACCTCGTACTTAGCCGCATGGTCGTCGTCGTCCACGTCAGGGACCTGGCCGCGCCGGATCTGGGCCGCGAGCCGCGTGCCCTCCTCCACGATGAGGGCGTAGGCGCTCACATGGTCGGGCTCGCACTCGAGCGCGGCGTCGAGGGAGGCGCGCCAGTCGTCCATGCTCTCGCCGGGAGTGCCGTAGATAAGGTCGAGGCTCACGTCGAGGCCCGCGTCCCGCGCCCAGCGCACGGCCTCCGGAACACGGCTCGGCGTATGGGTGCGGTCCAGGACCTTGAGGACGTGCGGGACAGCGGACTGCATGCCGAAGGAGACGCGCGTGAAGCCCGCGTCCCGCAGGGCCGCGAGGGAATCCGGGGTCACCGAGTCTGGGTTGGCTTCGGTGGTGACTTCCGCGCCCGGTTCGAGGCCCCATTCGTCGACGGCGGCCGCGAGGATCGCCGCGAGATCCTCCGCGGGCAGCAGAGTGGGCGTCCCGCCGCCGAAGAACACGGTGGACAGACGACGGCGGGGGGCGCCTGAATCGTCGAGCGCACGGGCCGCGAAGCGCACCTCGTCCACCGCCGTCTGCGCATAGGCCGCCTGGGATGCGCCTCCGCCGAGCTCGGCGGCCGTATACGTGTTGAAGTCGCAATAGCCGCAGCGGACCGAGCAGAACGGAATGTGGGCGTAGAGCGAGAAGCTCCGCTGGTCGGCGCCCACGGCCGCCTGAGGCGGCAGGACGCCGTCGGCCGGTGCCGGGTCGCCGAGGGGAAGCGTGCTCGGCACCTACTCCACCGCCGCGCGGTCGGGCTCGCCCGCCGACCGGAGAACGGGCGGCGACAGAACATTCATTACTTCTTGGCCTTGTCCTTCGACTCGTCGGTGGTCAGCGCTGCGATGAAGGCCTCTTGCGGCACTTCCACTCGGCCCACCATCTTCATGCGCTTCTTGCCCTCTTTCTGCTTCTCCAAGAGCTTGCGCTTGCGGGTGATGTCGCCGCCGTAGCACTTGGCGAGAACGTCCTTGCGGATCGCGCGGATGTTCTCGCGCGCGATGATGCGCGAGCCGATCGCTGCCTGGATCGGGACCTCGAACTGCTGGCGCGGGATGAGCTCGCGGAGCTTCGACGTCATCATGACGCCGTACGAGTACGCCTTGTCGCGGTGCGTGATGGCGCTGAAGGCGTCGACCTGCTCACCTTGGAGGAGGATGTCGACCTTGACCAGATCCGCGGCCTGTTCGCCGTCGGCCTTCCAATCGAGGGAGGCGTACCCGCGCGTCTTCGACTTGAGCTGGTCGAAGAAGTCGAACACGATCTCCGCGAGGGGCATCCAGTAGCGCAGCTCGACCCGGTCCTCTGACAGGTAGTCCATGCCCTTCATCTGGCCGCGGCGGCCCTGGCACAGCTCCATGATCGCGCCGACGAATTCGTTCGGCGCGAGGATGGTCGCCGAGACCATCGGCTCGCGCACCTCCTTGACCTTGCCCGTCGGGAACTCGCTCGGGTTGGTGACCGTCACGACCGACTTGTCCTCGAGCGTGACCTCGTAGATGACGTTCGGGGCAGTCGAAATGAGGTCGAGGTTGAATTCGCGTTCGAGACGCTCCCGCACAATTTCGAGGTGCAGCAGGCCGAGGAAGCCGACCCGGAACCCGAAGCCGAGCGCCGCCGACGTCTCGGGCTCGTAGACCAGAGCAGCGTCGTTGAGCTTGAGCTTGTCGAGGGCGTCACGAAGGTCCGGGTAGTCCGAGCCGTCGAGCGGGTAGAGCCCCGAGAAGACCATCGGCTTGGGATCCTCGTAGCCGCCGAGGGACTCCGCGGCTGGACGGGACAGGTTCGTGACCGTATCGCCGACCTTGGACTGCCGGACGTCCTTGACGCCGGTGATGAGGTAGCCGACCTCGCCGACCCCGAGGCCCTTGCTCGGGGTCGGCTCGGGCGAGATGACGCCGATCTCGAGGAGCTCATGGCTGGCCTTGGTGGACATCATCTGGATGCGCTCGCGTGGCGAGAGGGCGCCGTCGACGACGCGCACATACGTCACGACCCCGCGGTAGGTGTCGTAGACCGAGTCGAAGATCATGGCCCGGGCGGGCGCGGACGCGTTGCCGACCGGCGCGGGGATGTCCTGCACGATGCGGTCGAGCAGGCCCTCGACACCGACGCCCGTCTTCCCCGAGACCTTGAGCACATCTGCCGGGTCGCCGCCGATGAGATTGGCGAGCTCTTCGGCATACTTCTCCGGCTGGGCCGCGGGGAGATCGATCTTGTTCAGGACCGGAATGATGTGGAGGTCGTTCTCCATCGCGAGGTAGAGGTTCGCGAGCGTCTGCGCCTCGATGCCCTGGGCTGCGTCGACGAGCAGCACGGCGCCCTCGCACGCGGCCAGCGACCGCGACACCTCGTACGTGAAGTCGACGTGGCCGGGGGTGTCGATCATGTTGAGGGCGTACGAGACGCCGTCGACCTCCCACGGCATGCGAACCGCCTGCGACTTGATCGTGATGCCGCGTTCACGCTCGATGTCCATGCGATCGAGGTACTGCGCCTTCATATCGCGCGCCTGCACGACACCCGTGAACTGCAGCATGCGGTCCGCGAGAGTGGACTTGCCGTGATCGATGTGGGCGATGATGCAGAAGTTGCGGATGATCGACGGATCCGTCGCGGCGGGCACCGGCGCGGTGCGGGCCTGTGGAGACACCTGTACGTCCTCTACTGCTGTTGCGGCTGTTGCTGCTTGATGCGGCTATCCTGTGCCGGCGGGCAATTCTGACTTCCCAGTCTCCCACGGATCGAGCCCGGTCGCAGAGCCCGAAGGCCTCGCCGCGCCGTGCGCCCCAGGCCGGTGTCGAAGTAGGCGGTCTGCTAGGATTGTCTGCTGTGTGTCCGTGAAGGTCGACGGGCACTGAAGGTCGGCTGCCATAGGCATCCCCACGCCGCTCAGTCGAGGCCGGCCTGAAAGCCCTCTAGACCCTGTTGGCAAAACAAGAAAGTTCACACGTGGCGAACATCAAGTCCCAGAAGAAGCGGATTCTCACCAACGAGAAGGCCCGCCAGCGCAACATGGCTGTCAAGTCCGAGCTCAAGACCCTCATCCGCTCGGTCAACGCGGCCATCGAGGCGTCCGACAAGGACGCGGCAAACTCGGCGCTGCTTCGTGCGAGCAAGAAGCTCGACAAGGCTGTGAGCAAGGGCGTGATCCACAAGAACCAGGCGGCGAACCGCAAGTCGGCCATCGCCAAGAAGGTCAACGCGCTCTGACACACCCGTCAGACAACCGGCTGGGGCCGGTCACCCGAAGGGATGCCCGGCCCCAGCCGGTTTAAAGCCCGACGGCGGCCCAAGCTGCGGCCCTCGCCGCGGAGGACGCAGCCGGATGCCATGCCCGGTCTCAGCGGGCTCGTGCAGAGGCGCTGACAACAGTGAGGGCCCGCTCGACGGCGTACGCGGGGTCGCGCGCAAGTCCCTTGACCTCGGCGTCCGCCTCGGCGACCGCTCGGATGGCGGTCGCCAGGCTCTTCGGCGTCCATCCCCTGATATCGCGCTGAGCCTGCTCGACAAGCCACGGCTGCATGCCGAGGGTCCGCGCGATGCTCTGCGCTGAGCCGTGCTCCCCCGCTACCTTCGCGAGGGTGCGGAGTTTGGATCCAATGGCCGCAACTACCGGAACTGGGTCCACTCCGGTCTCGAGTGCGTGGCGGAAGGTGGACAGAGCGAGGGCGCTGCGACCTGCGAGGGCGGCATCAGCAACCTTGAAGGCCGTGGCTTCGACGCGGCCCCCGAAGTACTTCTCGACCGTTGCGACGTCCACCGTCGACGTGGTGTCGAGCTGGAGCTGGCTGCAGGCCGCTCCCAGTTCGGCGAGGCTGCTGCCGACCGCTGCCACGAGCGCGTCAATGGCTGGGCGATCGATGCGACGCCCAGATCCCTTGAACTCCGCCGCGACGAATGCCGCCTTGTCCGCGTCCTTCTTGAGCGGCTGGCATTCGACGACTGGGGCGCCGGCGCCGCGAACAGCGTCGAGGAGCTTCTTCCCCCGCGCGCCCCCGGCATGTCGCAGAACCAGGACGATGTCGGGTTCCGGCGCAGAGAGATAGGCCAGGGCGTCCTTGAGGAAGTCCTCGTTCATCGATTCGAGGCCGCTCGCCTCGATGTACTTCTTCTCCCCGAAGAGCGAAGGGGAGGCAGCGAGCAGGAGTGAGCCGGGAGCGTATGTCTGGGCGTCCAGACGTGTGACCTCGAGGTCGGGACTCGCGGCGCGTGCCTGCTTCCGGATGGAATCCATGGCTCGCGCTGCGAGATAGTCCTCCGGTCCCGTGACCAGAACAATCGGCGCGGGAGCCGCGTTCCTGAAGTCGGTCCCGCTGGTCGAGGGGGTGGGGCGCCCCGCTCTCGGGGCCTGCCGTCCGGCCACTGCCATCATGATCCTCTTCCGGGTGCCGCGGGCTTCACGGGACAACCTTGCCACGCGGTTGCCGTTGGTCCAATTCACGGGGTTCGCGAGACTCACCGACGGTGTCCAAGCGCCCACACGAAGGCCGTGGTGGCGACCGAGACGAGTGCCATCGCCGTTGCACCCACCGCACCCTCGGCCCACGGGAGCCGAGCTCCCGGAAGCGCCGCGAACCCGTGGGCGGTGATCGCGAGCAGCTGTGCGGGAAGTCCGGCAATCGCCGTCGCGCCGAGCGCCAAGGCCGGGCTGATCAGCCCGATCGCGAGGGCGACGGTTGCGGCGACAGTGATCGCTGGGACGAGCGGCGCTGCGGCGAGATTGGCAGCCAGCGACCACGTCTGGAATGAGGGGTCAAGGAGGACGACGATGGGGCCGCACAGGAGCTGTGCTGCGAGCGGCACCGCTACGGCGGCGGCAAGCCACGAGGGCAGGCGGGCAGAGAGCCGTGCCGCGAGCGGGCGAGCGAGGAGTGTGATCCCCAGCGTGGCGAGGACCGAGAGAGCGAAGCCGAAGCTCAGCGCGAGCGCCGGGTCCGCGAGGAGGATCGCGATGACAGCTGCCGAGAGCGCGGCCGAGCCTGCCCCTGCGCGCCCGGAGGCGAGCGCCACGAGTGACACGACGCCCATGGCGCCTGCGCGCAGAACACTCGGTTCGGGACCGACGACGCCGACGAAGCACCCGAGGACGACGCAGCAGACGGCGTGCACTGCGATTCGTGGCAGCCTGAGCGAGCGGAGGGCCAGCACCACCGTCCCCACGACGATCGCAAAATTCGCCCCGCT
>NZ_DAIUJO010000040.1:0-32141 GCF_036848755.1 Sinomonas sp.
AACGCGCGCAGCACCTTCCCCCGGCGCCGCCCGTCGACGGACTTGGCCGTCGTGGCGCGCGGGACCGAGGCCCGGAGCGTCAGAAGCGTGCTGCTGCGGCTCCCCGGCTCGCCCCCCGATTCGGTGAACGCGGCGCGAAGCTCCTTCGCGAGCCGCTTGTTGCCGGGTTCACGCACCTCGTAGTCCCACAGGCGCCAGGCCCGGGGCGAGCCGTCGGCGAGGAGCGGCTCGGCACGATGGTGCTCGTCGGCCGCCTCTGCGAGCTCGCCGCCGTCGTCCGCCATGAGCAACGCGACCCGACGCACGATGGTCACATCCGCGCTCCGCACGAGCTGCCGCCCCCGCAGATAGAACTGGAGGCCGTCCGTCAGGGTCGCCGGCGGGGACTGATGCGATCCCAGAGGCTCGACTGCGCTGCGCCCGTCCGGAAGTTCGAGGTGCCACCCCTCGAAGGGGCCACCCGAGCGGCGATAGAGGACGATTCCGTGCGAGCCGAGCCGGAAGTCCTCCGTGTCGAAGAACTGCTCCTCGAAGACGAGGTCCTCACCGCTTCGGACCCGGGCGACGCCGCTCAGCCCGTCGAACTCGGGAAAGCGGCCGGCGGCTGACGCGTCAAACGTGCCGCGCGCGGCAGAAGGGTTTCTGGCCATAGCGCATTCTAGGCTCAGGGGGCACGGGTGCCCCATGGTTGGTACAGGCATAAGGAGCCAGAAGGAAGGAAATCACCGTGCCCCTCTACCTCGACGACCTGAAAGCCGGCCAGACCTTCGTCACGCCGGGACGGACGATCACGGAAGCGGACGTCATGTCCTTCGCCGCTTGGACGAATGACAACAATCAGGTGCACACCGATGTGGAGTTCGCGAAGAACACCAGGTACGGCCAGCGCATTGTGCACGGCATGCTCGGAGCGTCCCTGTGCCTCGGCCTGATAGCCCGCACGGGCGTCTTCGAGGGAAGCGCGGTCGCCCTTCTCGGAATCGACCAATGGCAATTCACCGCTCCGGTGTTCATCGGCGACACCCTCACGTGCACGGTCGAGATCCTCTCCGCACGCCCCACGAGCTCGGGGAAGTACGGCGTCGTCGAACGCCAGCTGACACTGCGGAACCAGCACGGCGAGACCGTGCAGTCCGGGCGCATGGACGTCATGGTCACCACGGGCCCAATCCATTGACTGCCGGCGAATCGATCAGGAATCGAGAAGCCGGGCCTACGCCCGGGCACCTACTGTGAAGATTGCGATCAATCAATCTCAGGAGGGCCCGATGCCGTACACCGTAGATTTCAAGGACGTCTCGACCGTCGGCTTGGAATCCTCGCCCGTCGCGGAGGCGCTGGCCGGACTTCGCGCGAACGAGGCGCGCTATTACAAGAACAAGTACGATCACGCCTTCACCGTGACGCCCGCAAGCGAGGCCCAAGAGACGCTCGACTGGGTGAACCGCATCCTCTCCGAGGAGCGCAGCCTGACCATCTCGTCCCGTCCGCTTGAGGTGACCTCGTTCGAAGTTGACGGGTTCCGAATGGCCTACGTCTTCTATGAATCCGGTCTTTCGATCAACGTCATGTACGGCATCGAGGATGGAGCGAAGCGCGCTGTCGGGTTCAAGCTCTCGGACGGCATGGAAGTTCCCGAAGAATTGGCATCGAGCTTCAAATTCGCCCGGCAGAAGTCGAGGCTGGCCGGAACAATTCGCGGTTCCTACTTCGTGATCAAGGGCGAGTACTGAGTTCGGTCTACTCTGCAGGACCGAGAACTCAGCGTTCGGGGCGACCGTCTCGGTCGCCCCGAACGCCGCCCCAAAATGGGCTCGTTCACTGAGCTCTGACCGTCCTACCATGGCGCTATGAGCGCTGATCCCCTTGCGGCCCAGCCCCGAGCCGCCAGTGACCGCATCCTCGCTGCCGCGTTCGAGTTGTTCGACCAGCGGGGGGTGCTCGAACCCTCCGTGGAGGACATCCTCCACCGAGCGCCCGCCGCCAGAGCCACGTTCTACCGTTGCTTCACGTCGAAGGAGGATCTCGTCATCGCGTACTTGGAGCGCGGACGGGAGAGCATGGCAGAGCGTGTGGCGGAAGCGGTCCGTGCCAGCGGCCTCACTGGGGCCGATGCCCTGCCGGTCGTCTTCGATGTCTTCGAGGACTGGGCCGGCCCCAGCGCGGCAGCGGTGGCTTCCTTCCTGCGCGTGCTCGCCGAACTCCAAGCAGGACACCCGCTGCGCGCCGCGGTCGAGTCCTTCCTGGACCAGAACCGCAGGCGCCTCGTGGGAGTGATCTCGGCTGCGGGGCTCAAGGACCCCGAGCGAGTCGCAACCTCCCTCCAGATCCTCATCCGGGGCGCCGCTATCGCAGCACTCGAAGGCGACACGGCCGCCGCAGTCCACGCCCGCGCCATGGCCCAGCGCATGCTCGAGGCCCACCGGGCGCCGAGCACCGACACCGCCGCCTTCGTAGACGGCGGTTCCTAGGCCCGTCCATGGGCGCCGGTTCGCAGATGACCGTCCGGGAATCGCCACGGCCCGCGGACGGGACCTGCCTACTCAGGCAGGGTGTGCCGGTGGGCAGCTGCGTTCAGGCCCGCGTATTCGGCCTCGCCGAGCTGGGCCTCTTCGGCGGCATTCACCTTGCGGGTCAGCAGCCAATACAGAATCGCGGAAACGGGCAGCCCGACAAAGAGCGAGATGTCAGCCCCGTCCATGGCCTGGGCTATGGGCCCCACGAACAGCGTTCCAGCGGAGAAGAACGGAATCATCACCAAGAAGCCCACCAAATAGGCGACGATGCCGGCCCAGCCCCAGCGCCGGTAGATGCCGTTGGGCTTGAAGATCTCGGCGATGGCGTAGTGGCCCTTGCGCACGATGAAGTAGTCGGTGAGGTTCACCGCGGTCCAGGGGATGAAGAAGTAGAGGACCAGCAGCAGGAAGTCGTTGAAGTTCGCCAGGAAGTCCGCGGAGGCGACGTTGGCGAGGATGACCGAGATCGCGGCCGTGACGGCGATGGTCACGATGCGCAGGGTGAGCGTCGGCTTGATCTTGCGGAGGCTGTCGATCGAAGAGATCAGGGTCAGGGAACCGCCGTACATGTTCAGCGCGGTCACGGACACGAGGCCCAGAGCGGCGACGAAGAGGGCGATCGAGCCGAATCCCGGGAAGAGCTTCTCGGCAGTGGCCTGGATCGAGGGGATGGTGTCGAAGTCTTTGCCCGCCGCGGCGGCAATGAACGCACCGAGGAACATGACCCAGATCCCGCCGAGCGCGCTGCCCCAGAACGTGTACCGGAAGGTCCGGCCGGCCGCGGCAGGCGGGAGGTAGCGGGAGTAGTCCGAGACGTAGATCGCCCACGAGATCTGGTAGCCGGCGGCCACGCCTAGCTGGGCCAGGAACGGCACGAGCTGGAACCCGCCGAGGTCGAACATCCCCGCCGGCAGGTTCAGGTGGATGAGCGCGGCAACAGTCAGGAGCGCGAGCATCGCCACGGTCAGGTACGTCAGGTAGCGCTCGAAGCGGTGGATGAGGTCGTACCCGAAGAGGGCGACGGCGACCGCGACGATGGTCACGACCCAGAACCACAGGCTGTCGGACCCTACGTGCACCGATGCCCCGATCGCTTGGCCTGCAAGCACGGTGTTGAAGATGTTGAAGCCGGCGTACTGAAGGTAGGCGAACAACCAGACAAGCAGGGCGCCCACGTAGCCGAACTGCGGGCGGGACTGGATCATCTGCGGCAGGCCCAGCTGCGGACCCTGGGACGAGTGTGCCGCCATGAACAGAGTCCCCACGAGGACTCCGACGGCGATCGCGATCATCGACCAGATGAGGTTTCCGCCCGACGTAATGCTGATCAATCCGACCGCAAGCGTGGCGATCTGCGCATTGCTCATGAACCAGAGCGGTCCGATGCTCGAGACCTTTCCATGCCGCTCATCAAGAGGCACATAATCGATCGAGCGGACTTCGAGTCCTCTGCTGCCTTGGGCTTGACCGGTGGAGCTGGTCATCTGGTTCTCCTCTTGAGATCTCTTGCGGCGCTGGCTCCAGATTGGGCCACTGTGACCCGCCTTACACCGACAGGACACGCTATTCCGAAATGGCCGCGAGAGCACATGTGCAAAGCACCAGAAGACCTCACTCCCAACCGGGCGCTCGTACAGAGGATCGAAGGCCGTCACGGCCCACTCAGGAACGGGTGAAGGGCAGCACGAGCCGAGACGGATGGGCGGCATCGCGGTAGATCTTGTGGGTCACCGGCCTTCCCACCGGCAGATGGAACGCGTCCGGCGGGAGGAGCGAGTTGTGCTCGTCAACCAGCGGCTCATCGTTCGAGAGTTCGACGACGAGGCGGTGGCATCCCGGTGGGACGCCTTGAGGTGGCCGGCGGTGAGAAGCCGTCCGGGGCGGCGTGCTCCGGACCCATCAGCTCACGCTCCGGCGAGAGCTTGCCGCTCTTGGGATCCTTGAGCCGGTTGAATTCCTCGATCGTGCCGCCCAGGCTTCCAACCCCGGCCCGGGTGGATCTGCAGGTAGACCGGGATGTCGATGTCCGTGGCCAGCGAGACCGGGTTGCGTTCCCATACCACTCGCCGTCCAGGTCGTTCAACACGATGCCGAACCAGGCCCCATGGTTCTTCGGGTAGTTCAGCACGTGGACGGGGGTTGGGCCACGCGGCCACGTCGGGATCTCGCAGGCGCTCGGCCACAAGCTTCCCAATCTGGTCGGGCGAGCGAGTGAGTCTCGAGCATGCGAGACTTCACCCGGCCGGTGAAAGCCCAGCCGGAGTCACCGCCGCGTCCCTCACGGAGCGCCCGCGGCGTGAACCACATGACACCGCTCTGGTAGGTGGTCTCGTAGAAGTCGTAGTGGCCGCCGGTCTCTGAGTATGAGGGCGTAAGCTCGTGCGGCCCAATCCTGTCTGACGGGCTGAAACCGTGGCTCACAAAGCATCGGTCCCCGTTGAATGTAACTATGGGTCCTCGCCAGTCGATCGCATGCCGCTGGTTGGCCGTTGCCACAAGGTCAGACACGCTTTCCTAGGAGACATCTCCGTCTGAGCGTGGCACCCCCCACGGCTCCTGCCACTTCACTGAGGTCTTCACGTGGGTCGTCCTTCGTGAAGCGTGGTCGACGAGGCCACTCCAGCAGGAGACCTTGGATCCTGCGGATTCGGAAGCCCTGCCGCCTTTATCCGCCCAAGCTCCCGGCTCATCGCATCGGGAGCGAGCGGCAAAGGTGACATGCCCCGCACTGTCTGGCCGGGTGGGCTCCCCTCAGCAATCGAAGCCATCGTCCTCGCGCCCTTCATGGCGGCCCTTCCGACCGCCTTGACATCCTCCCGTGCCCTGCATCACACTGTTTACTGATAGCTTCTATCATACAGTGATAGTCCGAATAAGACGGCCTAGCCAATGGCGGCTCCGATCCGAGGGAAGAAGTCAATGAAGAGACTGATCCGCAAAACCGTCACCGTGGGCGCGGTCGCGTCCCTGGCCCTGCTGATGGGCGCGTGCGGGAACAGCACCGCAGCCGGGACCAGCGGCGTCGCGGCCAGCGCATCGAGCAGCGTCGATCCGAGCCTGGCCAAGCTCGTCCCGGACGACATCAAGGCCAAGGGGACCCTGGCCGGGGGCGCTTCGTTCGACACCCAGCCGATGAACTTCTACGCCCAGGGCAACAAGCCCGACGGGGTGATCATCGACCTGCTGGACGCGGCCGCGGCCAAGCTCGGCCTGTCGATCAAGTGGTCCCAGATCCCCTACTCGGGCCTGGTCCCGGCACTGCAGTCCAAGCGAGTCGACATCGCCGGTGCGCAGATCAGCAAGACCCCGGAGAACAAGGGGGTCGTGAACCTGCTGGCCTTCTACAAGGCCTCCTCGAGCCTTCTGGTGCCTGCCGGGAAGAACTACGCCTCGGACACCGACGCGTGCGGCACCCGTTTCGGCCTGACCACTGGGTCGACGGTGAACAAGAACATCGCCGACTCCATCAACAGCGAGTGCAAGGCCGCCGGCAAGCCGGCGCTGCAGTACCTCTACTACCAGAGCTTCAACGCCGGCGAGGACGCGATCAAGGCCGGCCGCATCGACTCGTTCCTGAACTCGACCCCCCAGATCCAGCTCGCCGTCAAGGCCGACAAGACCCTGGCCGCGACCCTGGTGGGCAAGATCGCCGCACGTGAGACCGGCGTCGCGCTCCCGAAGGAGTACACCCAGCTCACCCAGGCGTTCCAGTCCGCCTTCGATGCCATGATCGCCGACGGCTCCTACAAGAAGATCCTCGACAAGTGGGACCTGGACACCATGGCCGTCGACAAGGCCGAGATCAACGACCAGATCCCAATGTGATGAAGCAGGCCCTCATGCAATCACCAGCCAACCCCCCGGGCAACCCCGCGCAGACCCGGCAGCCGCCGAGGACGCCGAGCACCCCGGCGCCGAGGGCGGAGGTGCCCAACGCCGTCGCCGTGAAGCGGCACTACGGCCGCTGGATCGCCGTCGTCGTCCTCGTCGCCCTCGCGCTCGGCGCGGTGAAGTCCCTCGCCCAGAACCCTCAGCTCGAATGGGGAGTGGTCGGGCAGTTCCTCTTCGACGGCCAGATCCTCGAAGGGCTCGGCCAGACGCTGCTCCTGTCCGTCGTGTCGATGCTCGTCGCCTCCGCGATCGGGCTCGTGTTCGGCTTCTTCCGCCTCAGCAGGAACCCGGTGCTCAGGACCCTCGGCTCCCTCTACGTGTGGGTCTTCCGCAGCGTGCCGGCCCTGATCCAGATCCTCTTCTGGGGCAACCTGGCACTGTTCGCACCCCGCCTGGGCATCGGCATCCCCGGCACGGGCTGGAGCCTGGTCTCCGCTTCGACGAACGACGTGCTCTCGCCGTTCGCCGCCTCGATCGTGGCGCTCTCGATCGCCAACGGCGCCTACCTGGCCGAGATCATCCGCTCCGGGCTGCTCTCCGTGGACGAGGGCCAGCACCTGGCCTCCTCCGCCCTCGGGCTGACCTGGTGGCAGGCCCAGCGCAAGGTGATCCTGCCGCAGGCGCTGCGGGTGATGATCCCACCGGCCGGGAACCAGTTCATCACCCTGCTGAAGGAGACCTCCCTGGTCTCGGTGATCGCCGGCGGCGACATCCTCAGCCACGCAGAGAACATCTCCGGCTACAACCTGCGCACGGTCGAACTGCTCATCGTCGCCGCGATCTGGTATCTGGCCGTCACCAGCGCGGCGACCCTCGGCCAGGGCCTCATCGAACGCCGCACCGCCCGCGGCGTCGGCCGGCAGAAGCGCAAGGCCAAGGCCGAAACGGCCGAGAGCGTCAAGGAGGCATCGCTGTGAGCAGCGTGGACATCGTCAATGTGCACAAGAGCTTCGGGGACAACGAGATCCTCAAGGGCATCGACCTGCAGGTCAGGCAGGGCGAGGTCGTCTGCCTCCTGGGCCCGTCGGGCTCGGGCAAGAGCACGCTCCTGCGCTGCATCAACGGGCTCGTGATGCCGGACAAGGGTCATGTCTCCGTGGGCGGGACCCTCATAGGCCGCAAGGCCCAGAACGGGAAGCTGCACGACCTGAATGGCCGAGAGGCCGCCGGCCAGCGCGAGCGGATCGGGATGGTCTTCCAGCAGTTCAACCTCTTCCCCCACCTGGACGTCTGGGAGAACCTCATGCTCGGGCCCCGCGCCCACCGACGCGGCGGCAAGGCCGAACTCGAGGAGAAGGCCCGCCACCTCCTGGCCAAGGTCGGACTCGCCAGCCGGGCCTCCGCCTACCCGTCCCAGCTCTCCGGCGGCCAGCAGCAGCGGGTCGCGATCGCCCGGGCGCTGATGATGGCACCGGACCTGATGCTCTTCGACGAGCCCACCTCCGCCCTCGACCCCGAGCTGGTCGGCGAAGTCCTGGACACGATGCGCTCCCTCGCCCAGGAGGGCATGACGATGATCGTCGTCCCCCACGAGATGGCGTTCCCCCGCCAGGTCGCGGACCGCGTCGTCTTCATGGCCGACGGGCGCGTCGTCGAGGACACCACTCCCGCGCTGTTCTTCGACAGCCCCGAGACCGAACGCGCCCGCGCCTTCCTGCGCCTGGCCTGACCGACCGTTGCCGCACTACCGGAAAGACCGATCATGACACTGACAACCGAGCAGCTCTGCCAACGCCTCGGCGCGCTGCCCACCCCGAACATCGGCGACGCCATGGAGCGCCTCGGCGTCCTGGACTCTGCCATCAAGCCGGTCTGGGCCGGGGGCCGCCTCGCGGGACCGGCGTTCACCGTCTGGACCCGGGCCGGGGACAACGCCTACATCCACAAGGCCCTCACGGAAGCAGCCCGCGGGGACGTCGTCGTCGTCAACGGCCAAGGCGACGAGTCCCGCGCCCTGCTGGGCGACCTCATCGGCGCCCGGGCACGGAACGCCGGCATCGCCGGGTTCGTCATCGACGGCGCCGTGCGCGACGCCGCCGGCCTGGAGAAGATCGGCATGCCCGTCTTCGCCCGCGCCACCTCCCCCGCCGGGCCCTACAAGCACGGACCCGGAGCGCTCGGCTGCCCGGTCGCCGTCGGCGGGGTCGCCGTCCTCCCCGGAGACATCGTGGTGGGCGACGACGACGGCGCCGTGGTCGTCCCGCGCGGCCGCGCCGAGGAGGTGCTCTCCGCGGCCGAGGCTGTCCGGCAGGACGAGGCCGAGAGGATGCGGAACATCCTCGCCGCGGCGAACGGCACGGATTCGACCGGCATGAACGAGTCCGAGGCCGCTGACGAGTCCGAGGAGGCGACCGCATGCGCTGCACGGTGATCGGGCTCGGCGAGGCAGGGCGGATCTACGCCCGCGCCCTGCAGCAGCAGGGGCACGAGGTCCTCGGCTACGACGTCGCCCCCATCGCGACCCCTGACCTGCCCCGCGCGGCGAGCATGGCCGAGGCCGTGGAGGGAACCGATGTGGTCATCGTCATGACCACAGCCCGGGCCTCCCTGCCGGTCGCCCGTGAGGCAGCGCCCCACCTCGCCCCGGGGACCGTGTACGCGGACTTCACCTCCGCGGCCCCGAAGGCCAAGCTCTCCCTCAGGGAAGTCCTTCCCGCCGGGGTCCAGGGCGCCGACGTCGCCATCCTCGGACCGGTCATCGCCCTCGGCGCCTCCACTCCCCTCATGGCCGCTGGCCCCGGAGCCGGCCGGATCGCGGACCTGCTCCGGCCGGTGGGCGCTCCCGTCGAGGTCGTCCACGGGGCACTCGGGGACGCCATGGCCCACAAGCTCCTGCGCAGCATCCTCATGAAGGGCCTGGCCGCCGTCGTCTGCGAGGCCGTCGAGGCCGGCCGCCGCGCCGGCTACGAGGACTGGATCCGGGCCCAGATCGCGGCCGAGCTAGCCGGAGACGGCCAGTCGACCATCGCCCGGTTCCTCGCCGGCTCGGTCAAGCACGCCGCCCGGCGGGCCGAGGAGATGGCCGCCGTCGCCGAATACTGCCAAGCTCTCGGCGCCCCGTCGCACATGAGCGCAGCCGCCCGCGACTCGCTGCTGGACCTGGCGGAGGGAGCTTTGAAGAGCGCATGAGCTCCCTCTACACCATCCGGGCCGGCGACCCCGAGCAGCGGCAGGAGGTGCTGCGGGCCATGCCGAGGCTGGCCGAGCTCGCGGCACCCCTGCGCGAGCAGGCCCTCACAGCATGGGCAAGCGCGTGGCTCGCCAGCACCCACCGCACCCTCGAGGAGATGCCCTACTCCCTCCAGGCCCCGGACTACCGACTGCTCGACCACACCAACGAGGTCGCCGACGCCGGAATCCTCCTTGCGGACTACGCACACGGGCAATGGGGAGTCGGCCTCGACCAAGACATCCTTCTGGCCGCGCTGCTGCTCCACGACATCGACAAGGCCCTCCTCTACACCCGCATCGACGGCAAGGTCGTCGCGGACCCGGCTCGAGCCGGCCTACCGCACGGCGTCCTCGGGGCGATGCTGCTGAGGGAGGCAGGTCTGCCCGACGAGGTTGTCACCCTCGTGGGCACCCACGCGACCACGAGCCCCGTCAAGACACGCGACGCCGAGGCATGGGTGCTGCATTACGCAGACCTCTTCGCCTGCGACCACGCCTTCCGAGTGGCACCGGGTACCGTCCCCTTCTTCCAAAGAACCTGAAGGCGCATGAACACCAACCTCCCCAGCTACGACCAGCTGCTCCTTCGCACCGACGCCCCCCGGGGCTCGAGCTGGGGGCTGTTTCCGGAGGACCCCGAACGGGGTATGGCGAACTTCGCCGGCCCCGCCCAGGTCCTCCGAGGCACCGAGGCGATCCGCACAGGCACCGCCTTCAACTTGGACTACCCGGCGAACGCCTTCGAGCCCTCGATGTCCCGCAGCCGCAAACCCCCGGCGCAGACAGTGACCTCCGCTCACCCGGACAGCTTCGACGACTACTGGGACGGCTATTGGCCGCAGGCCAGCAGCCACATTGACGGACTGAGGCATCGAAGGGCCCATGGCCACGGGTTCTACAACGGCATTCCGGACGGGAGCATCACTGCTGGCACCCCGGAGCTCGGGGTCCAGCGGTGGGCCGAGAAGCCCATCGCGGGCAGGGCCGTGCTGGTCGACGTCGAACGCCACCGGCGTCAGGTCGGCGAGCCGATCGACCACTCCGTCGGCCCGCCGATCACCCTCGACCAGATCACTGATGCGCTGGCGGCGCAGGGATCCGCGATCGAGCCGGGTGACCTGCTGCTCCTGCACACCGGGTGGGCCGAGTGGTTCCTCGCGCTGAACGCCGAAGGGCGAAGCGCGGCCAAGGCCAAGCGCCACACCACCGGGGTCGCCCAATCGCGTGACTTCTTGGCTTGGCTCTGGGACAGCCGCATCGCCCTCCTCGGCACCGACACCTTCGCGGTGGAGGCCCTCCCGGCCGATCCGGAGAGCCCCTTCCTCGACTCCTCCGGTCAAGACGCAGGAATGATGCACCAAGAGCTCATCGCCAAGCTCGGCTGCCCGCTCGGAGAGCTCTGGCATCTGAGCGAACTCGCCCGGGAGTGCAACCGAACCGGGCGGTACGAGCTCTTCCTCACGGTGAAACCGCTGAATCTTCCAGGTGCGGTCGGGTCTCCGGCCAACGCTACGGCGATCGTCTGAGGCCCTCGCGTAGGGGCCCCGGGGGGTCCTCAGCGCATCCGGGCGGCGATGCTGGACGCCGCGTTGAGGACCTCCCGAGTGACCTCGGCCAGCCGGTCTTCGGGGAGATCCTCTTCCCGGCCGGACGCCTGCACCACCCCGAGCAGCTCTCCCTCACGGGAACGAAGGGGGGCGCTCACAGACACGGCCCCCACCGCACGCTCGTTGCGGGAGACCGCGAACCCGCGGGAGGCGATCTCGTCGAGGAGCTGCGTGAACTCGGACATCGGGATGACGGCGCCGCCAGCCGTCTCGATCTTCTCCAGGGCGCCCATGGCGTCTTCCCTCGCAGCCCGATCCATGTAGGCCAGGAAGACCTTCCCTGCTCCGAGGTGCAGCGGAAGCCTGCCCCCGACGGGAAGCTGGTAGCGCAGAGGACTGGCGCCCTCGACCCGCGCAACGAGCACCCGGGCGGATCCCACGCGGACGGACAGCGACGCCGTCAGGCCAAGCTCGGCGGCAAGCTCCTGGAGCACCGGCGTGGCCGTGAGCACGAGGTGGTTTCCCACGAGGAACGAATGCGCAGCGGCGAGGGCGGCAGCGCCCACGCTGTATCCAGCCGAATCCTGGGAGACGTAATTCCTCCGCTCGAGCACGCGAAGGATGCGCTGCGCTGTCGCGATGTGAAGACCCGTGCCGCGCGCCACCTCTGCGAGCCTGAGCGGCCTGCCGCTATCCGAGAGAAGGTCCACCACGTCAAAGGCGCGCTCCACCGAGCGCATGGTCGAGCGCTCCTGGGCCGCGCCGTCGTCTGCCATCTTCCCTCCTAGGATCACCAAGCAATCTATGCCATGACGCCTGCGCCCCCGAAAGCGCATCCGCGGCAGGGCCCGCCGCGGGCCCTCGGATTGACAAGGGACGGTGGCCCACATCACAATAGCGTACGTGATAGCCACTATCATACAATGATACAAGGATAATGAGGGCGTAAGCCCCTCCAGGAAAGATGTCGATGAAGAGATCAGCCACGAACCCCGACGCGACGACAGGCGCAGCAGTCCGGACGGCGCAGCCGGGCCCTGCGGACCGCACGCGCAGGCCGGCAGTCTGGAAGGTGGCCGTCGCGGGCGGGGCGGGGTCCGTCATCGAGTACTACGACTTCTCCCTGTACGCGAACCTGGCGATCTACATCTCGGCCGCGTTCCTCTCCCGGTCCGACCCCGGCACCGCCCTTCTCGACACGCTTGCGGTCTTCGGCAGCGGATTCCTGATGCGCCCGGCCGGGGCCCTCTTCTTCGGATGGCTCGGCGACCGGCACGGACGGCGCACCTCGCTGCTGGTCAGCGTCGTCCTGATGGGCCTGGCCAGCTCCGCGGTGGGCATCCTCCCAACCTACGCCGCCCTCGGAGTCTTAGCGCCCCTGCTGCTGCTCATCCTGCGCCTGCTGCAGGGCTTCTGCGCCGGCGGCGAGGCCAGCGGAGCCTCGACCTACATCGCCGAAACTGCTCCGCCCCGCCTGCGCGGGTTCTTCGGCGCGTTCAACCCCGCCGGCATCGCCATCGGCACCGCCGCCGCCGGGGGGCTCGCCGCCGTCGTCAGCACCACGTTCGGGACATCGGCGATGGCCGCCTGGGGGTGGCGCGTGCCGTTCCTCCTCTCGCTGCCGCTCTCCTTCGTCGTCCTATACCTGCGCACCCGGCTGCCCGAGTCCGCGCAGTTCGCCAAGAACGTCCGCACCGGTGCCGCGGCGGCCAGCCCGTTCCGGGGGCTCATCGAGGAGTGGCCGGCAGTCGTCAAGCTCGTCCTGCTCTCCTTCGCGATGACCTGCACCGGCTACGTCGGGCACGTCTACCTCAACACCTACCTGACCGCGCAGCTCCACATCCCCGCAGCCGAGGCGCTGGGCACGAACTCGCTGATCACCGTCGTCTTCGCCCTGCTCATGCCCTTCGCCGCCTGGTCCTCGGACCGCTTCGGCCGCCGCCGCATGTTCGGAGCCGCGATGGCCGGCTACATCGTCCTCGCCCTCCCCGCATTCCTCTGGATGGCCCCCGGAAGCGGCGTCCCCCTCGGCGTGGCCATGGCGATCTCGTTCGTCCCCTGGGTCTTCTCCCAGGCCGTCGGCTACCCCCTCTTCACCGAGCTCTTCGGCTCCAAGGCACGCATGACCGGCGTGGCCTTCGGCTTCGCCCTCGGCACGATCCTCGGCGGCGGCTTCGGGCCCTACATCGCCCAGCTGCTCACCACCGCCAGCCGATGGAACCTTGCCCCGGCCGCCTACATGGGCGCCTCCGCCATCGTCGGCCTCGTCGCCCTGCTCTCCGTAGGGCACTCCAAGATCGACGACGCCCTGACGGCCCCGGCCGGATCGCCCCTGCGGGACTGATGCTGGACGAACTGCGCGAGGCCCTCTCCGGTGCGATCGACCTCCACACCCACCCCGCCCCCGACATCGTCCCCCGCTCCCAGACCATCCCCGAGGCGATCGAGGACTTCACCGCCGCAGGCTTCGCCGGATTCGTCGCCAAGTCGCACGTCGCCTCCACCGCAGCCCTCTGCAGCGCCCACAGCGCAGGCGCAAGCGCCCGCGCCTTCGGGGCGATCGCCCTCAACCGCCCCGTCGGCGGACTGAATCCAGGAGCCGTCGAAGTCGCCGCCCTCCTCGGCGCCCGCGTGGTCTGGCTCCCCACAGTCGACAGCAGACGCCAGCGCGAACACGCTGCCCCGACCGCAGGCCCCGCGCCGGTCTGGGAAGGCACCCAGGCAAGGCTCTCCCGCCGTCGAGGCTACGGGGCGCCCATCGCTGTGCTCGAGGACGGCGCCCTGGTTCCAGCCCTTCACGACGTCCTCGACGTCGTCAAGGACCACGACCTGCTGCTCGCCACCGGCCATCTGGACTGCGACGAGGTGTTTGCGGTCCTCGCCGCCGCACGGGAGCACGGGATCAACCGGGTCATGGTCACCCACCCGGACCTCCCCCGGCAGCGCATCACCCTCGATGCACAGGTCGAGATGGCGCGCCGCGGAGCCTGGATCGAAAGGACCATGGCCTCCGTCCTCGAAGGCAAACTCCCCCCCGACCACGCACTCGAAGGCATCAGAGCCTGCGGCACAGGATCGACCCTCCTCACCGGAGACCTCGGCCAACCCCACAACGGACCCATCGCCGACGGGATCCGACACTGGGCAGTCCTCCTCCAGAGAGCCGGATTCACCCTCGGACAAATCCGGCGAATCCTCGTGACCAACCCCACCGAGGCCCTGCACCTCCCGGCCTAACCATTGAAGCGGACGACACTCAGGCTCTCCACGGCGCGATGTCGCCGGGCTGGTGCGAGGAGGTGCCGGCGACCACACGGGAGACGAAGATCTGGCGGCAGCCGTGCTCGGGAAGCACAGAGAATCCGCTAGTGTCCTGACTCGTTGATTCGTTTCAGTATCTGGCTTCGGGCGGACCGCGCTGTTCCTCGAGCGCGTCCGCATCCGGGGGCCCTCCGCCGGGCAGTGCCCGCGGCGCTCTGATCCTGCATCTGCGCGGATAGGATTGATTTATGCCGTCGCTGCGAGAAGCCCGGAAGCAGCCGACCCGCGACACGATCGTCGAACGGGCGCTCGAGCTCTTCACCGAGAAGGGCTGCGCCGCGACGACGATCGACGAGATCGCGGCCGCCGCGGGCACCACGCGGGTGACCTTCTACGCGAACTACCCGACGCGGGCCGACCTGACGAGGGAGTTCATGGCGCGGGTCAACGCCGTCCTCGACCTGGCGGATGGCCCTGACCGCGGCTCCACCGAAGCCGAACTGGTCGACGTCGCCACCCTGTGGACGCGCCGGAAGTTCGAGCCGAATCGCGAGCACGCCCTCGAAGTGCTCGCGGACAGCTGGTACCACTTGCTCTGCGACGAAGGCTGAGCAACCGGAGGAGGGCTCCATGGAGAAGGCACCGGTACTGGTGGTCGGCGGCACCGGACGGCTGGGCGGCCAAGTCGTCCGCGCCCTGCTGTCGCGAGGCCGACAAGTTCGGGCGTTAGTGCGGCCCGCATCGGATGCTGCACCGCTTGAGGCCGACGGCGTCGAGGTGGCGAGAGGGGACATGATGGACCCCGATTCGCTCCTGCGGGCAATGGACGGCGTCGACGCTGTCGTCACGACGGCGGCCGGCTACACCCGGCACAGCAAGGGCGATACCGATGAGATAGACATCGTCGGCAACCGCAATCTTGCCGACGCCGCGGCTCGCTCAGACATCCGAAGGTTCGTCCTGACGAGCATCCTCACGTGCGACCAGACGCCCACCGTCCCCCACTTCTGGAACAAGAAGCTCATGGAGGACCGGCTCGAGGAACAGGGCGTGCCGTTCGTCGCTCTGCGGCCCGGGGCGTTCCTCGATCAGATCGCGCGCGACGACGCTTTCGCAAAGGGACGCCTCTCATGGTTCGGATCGCCCGACGTCCCGCTGACGTTCGTGCTGACGGCGGATCTCGCGGCGTTCCTCGCGGCCGCCGTCGACGTCGAGGTTCACGGGGGCGAGCGAATCGACATCGGCTGCGACCGGCCCGTAAGCATCCGAGACCTCGCGCAGATCTCGGGCCGGCTCCTCGGCAGAGAGATCGGCGTTCGCTCGATCCCCGCCCCGGTGGTCAGGACCGCGGGTAGCGTGCTGGGGGGCGCCGTGCCGATGGCGAGGGACATGAGCTCCATGATGGAGTGGTTCCAGACCGGGAAGTACGTCGCAGACACCACCCGCCAGCGGGAGGTCTTCGGCGTCGTGCCCACTGCCGAGGACGCCGTGACTCGTCTCCTGACCGCCCTCGGCTACCCGATCCAGGCCTAGCCTCGCTCAAGCCGTCGCTTCGTCTTCGCCGTCGCGACCGCCGTCCAGGGATCCTCAGGCCAAGGGTGCTTGGGGTAGCGGCCGCGCATCTCGGAGCGAACGTGGGCATAGGGGCCCGACCAGAACGAAGCCAAGTCGTCCGTGACGGCCAATGGCCGGCCCGCCGGGGAGAGCAGGTGGAAGAGCACCGGGACACGTCCGTCCACGAGGCGTGGCGTCTCCGCCCAGCCGAAGCACTCCTGGAGTTTGACCGCGACAACGGGCCGGGCGCCGTCGTCCGGTCTGCCGTCGCTGACTGCAGGGTAGTCGATGCGAACGCGGGAGCCGCTCGGCACCGCGAGCCGCTCGGGCGCGAGCTCGTCGAAGCGCCCTGCGGCAGGCCACGGCAGGAGCCTCCGGAGTGGCTCGGCGAGGTTGATCCCACTCACCGAAGCCCCTTTGGCCAACGCCTCGAGCTCGGGGGCGAGCCACTCGTCGAGCCTCGCGAGGAGTGCGACCTCGGAGACGTCCGGCCACGGCGTGCCGAGCTCCCGATGCAGGAGCGCGAGCCGGCGACGCAGAGCGTCCGCAGCCGGCGACCACCCGATGACGCCCAAACCGTCCGCCGAGAGCGCCCGGGCGACGGCGGCGCGACCCTCCGCGGGCGACGGCCGCACAGGCGAGGACGAGAGCAGGATCGCCCCCAGCCGCGCTTCGCGGCGGGCCACCACGCGCCCGTCCGTGAACCGGGCCTCGACCCCGTCGCGCAGAAGGTGCCCCGCCGCGAACTCGGCTGCAGCGCGATCGAGCGGGGCGGCGGCCCGAACGACGGCGCCCGTCCCCGCAGCGTCGCGGCCCTCGGCCCGCGTGACCTCCGCGATCGCGAGCCACTCGTGGCCGGCCAAGGGACTTCCCGAAGGAAGGCCGGCACGCGTTCCTGACGCCAGCAGGTACCGCTCCTCGACCCCAGGCACGCGCCGCGCCACAAGCCTCGGGAACGCGAGGGCAACGACGAGGGCGATTTTCTCAGCCTCGGACCCGAGCCGAGGGACAGGCGAGTCTGCGTCCTCATCCGGGCCGGAATTCTCGCGGGCGATCCGCTCGAAGCGCCTCGCCTCCTCGGCCCATGAACGGGCGGACGCGTCCCGCCCCGTGCGAAGCGATGAGAGGAGCCGAGAGAGATCCGCACCGGGCGGGCGCAGGTCCCGAGCCACGAGCGCGACCGCCTCCGCCGCCACCTTGGCACCCACGAGGGGCGTTCCCTCGAGCAGGGCCCTGCCGAGCCGCGGATCGGCAGGAATACGCGCCAGAGTGTGCCCTAGATCGGTCGCACGTCCCTCCTCGGTGATCGCACCGAGATCCTCGAGGGTCCTCAGTGCGTCGTCGAGCGCGGACGGCGGCGGCGCGTCGGGGAGCGCGACGCCGCGGCCGCCGCGTGCGCCCCAGCACGCGAGGAAGAGCGCGGCTTCGGTGAGGTCCGAGGTCGCGATCTCCGGAGGGGACTGGGGTGGCGCCGACGCGTAGGAACGCTCGTCGTAGCATCGGACCACGCGCCCCGGCCCCTGCCGGGCAGCGCGTCCGGCCCGCTGCTCTGCCGAGGCGCGCGAGCAGGAAACCGTCACGAGACCTGTCATTCCGCGGCCTGCGTCACGTCTCGGCTCGCGAGCCAGGCCGGAATCGACGACGAGCCGGACTCCGGGCACCGTGAGCGACGATTCGGCGAGGGAGGTTGAGACGACGATCCGAGGCGGATCCCCCCTGCGCCGCCCGCCGACGGCGCTGTCCTGCTCGGCCGCAGGAGCCTGTCCGTGGAGCTCGAGCACGTCCCGCCTCACCCCGTCACGCCGTGCCCGGAGCCGGTCAGCGACCATGCGGACCTCGCGCACCCCGGGCAGGAAGACGAGCGCGTCCACGTCATGGCCCGCCTCGATCAGGCGAGAATGCTCGTCCGCGGCTGTCCCAGCGACGTGCTCGAGGAAGGCCCGGGTCACTCCTCGTTCGTCGAGACGCGGAACGGGCGACGGCGCCCACACGACGTCGAGCTGATGCAGCGCGGCCGGCGAGTCGATGACGGGCGCGGGGTTTCCATCGTCGTCGGCGAGGAGCGCAGCGAAGCGGCGAGCGTCGAGGGTCGCGGACATCGCAACGAGCGTGAGGTCGCCCCGCAGCGCACGCACATCCCCGAGCATCCCGAGGGCAAGGTCCGTCTCAAGGCCGCGCTCGTGCACCTCATCAAGGATGACTGCCCCCGTCCCCTCGAGCGCAGGGTCGGCCAGGAGCCGCCGAAGCAGAACGCCAGGGGTCACGAATTCGACGAGCGTCCGGGAGCCGACCTTCCGTTCGCCGCGCACGCTGTAGCCAACCCGCTCACCGATCGCAGTCCCATCGAGCGCCGCGAGGTGCCGGGCGGCCGCCCGCACCGCGACCCGCCGCGGCTGGGTCACGACGACGCGCGGCAGCCGGCCGGCGCCGTCCGCTCGCGCAGCGGTGAGGTTGGCAACGAGCGGCGGGACAAGGGTCGTCTTCCCGCTCCCGGGCGGGGCCTGGACGACCGCAGCGGCACCCGCGGTTCCCAGCGCGCGGACAAGTTCGTCCGCGACACGGCCCACGACGAGCCGGGAGCCAATGGCCTCGAGATCGAATGCCTGCACGGGAACCTCTGTATGACGCACCGAGCTCAGAGGGCGTCGCTCGGGGCCGGCGCCTGCGGCCTCAACAGATTCGCCAGCGTCCACCGGTCCGGTGCGCCGTCGAACGCCCCGCCTTGGGGATCGTCTTCTCGGCTGCGCCGAATCGGATCTGTAGCGGGGTCGTAGATGTCGGCGACAACGTGGAGGCACACGTAGAGCAGCGTGATCATGTGGACCACGACGGCCAGGACGTAGTACGGGGTGTCGATGTTGTTCTGAACCGGACCGTTGCTCGTGGTCCACCCGAGGTACATCCAGATGGCAATCCAGTGCAGCGCCTCGCCGGCCATCCACACGAGGAAGTCACGCCATCGCGGGCGCGCAAGGGCGAAGAGCGGGATGAGCCAGAGGACGTACTGCGGCGAGTAGGCCTTCCCCGTGAGGACGAACGCCGCCACAACAAGGAACGCGAGCTGCGCGACCCGCGGCCGGCGGGGAGCATGGAGCGCAACGAAGGAGATGGCCACGCAGCACAGGGCGAAGGTCACGATGAACAGCATGTTCGTCGTCCCGGCTGAAAGCTTGGCCAGATGCAGCCGATCCGCGAGGAGGTTCCACGAATAGTAGGCGGAGGAGAAGCCCGGGTCGCGACTCGCCGAGAACGTGAAGAAGAAGGACCAATCGCGCGGGTTCGCGACCGCCGCCGGAACGTCGACGACAAGCCACGCGACCGCTGCGGACGCGATCGTGACGAGTGTCTGGCGCCACCGGCCGCTCCGGATGGCGAGCAGGACGAAGACGGCGAGGACCAAGACCGGGTAGAACTTCGTTGCGGTGCCGAGGCCGATCGCAATCCCTGCGAGGACCGGCCGGTTCCGGGCGAACGCGAGAAGGCCCAGGGCAAGGAGCGCGACGGCCCACATGTCCCAATTGATGAAGCCCGCGAGGATGATTCCGGGAGCAATCGCAACTACGGCAGCGTCCCACGGTCTGCGCGGATTGGAGCGGGCCGTCGCGATCACGGTGATCATCCACATGACGGCGACGAGGATGGCGTTGATGTCGAAGTACGTTGTCGCTCTGGCATCCGTTGCGCCCACCCCCGGGACGAGGAGTGCGGTGAATCCCGCAATGAGCGACGTGACCACGGGATATTCGAAGAGGGCCGTATGCGAGAACAGCGGCAGGACGCCGTCGGCGAGCCCGCGCGTCTTGAAGAGCGTCGGGAAGTCGGAGTAGCACGTCGCGTAGAAGGCCGTCGGCGCATTCCAGCCCACGGCCTGGCAATATCCCTTCATGAGCACCCCGCCTATGGCCGCGAGCACCGTCAGGACGATGAGCACTAGCTCGGCCGTCCAGAAGCCGCTGCGCACGAGGCCGGGGGCTGCGTGGTTCCCGACCGGGCCCCCGACCACCTCCGAAAGCGTATGGACGAGTGGGTCGTTTCGGCTCGGGGAGATGACGGCGCGGGGCGCGCGCCCGCCGTCGTCCGCGGTCGGTTCCATGGCTCCGAGCATACCGGGGAGGTCCGACAGCTTCCGGAGAAGGCCGCAGCCCCCGGCTCGGCCGGGGGCTGCGGCTGGACAGGAGCGTCCGCTAGGAAGCGGGCGTCGTCTCCGCGTCAGAGATCCACGTCTGGATCGACGCGAGGTCAACGCGCTGCAGGCCGTCGAGCGCGAGGCAGTTCCTGTTGCCGAAACTCGTGAGGCCCACGATCTGATCGTTGAGGAACACGGGTCCACCCGAGTCGCCCGAGCAGATGCCTCCCGTGTCCTGCGCCGGGTTCACGTTGGCGTGGGTCGTGAAGATCTGCGGGCCCACGCTCTGGAGGGTCATGTCCACGGAGCGGCGGATCATGGGGTAGGAGACCGGCACCCGCCGCTGCGGGCCAGAATCGGGCTTGGCGAGCTCCGCTCCGTAGCCGACGGCCGTCACGACGGTCTTCGGGACGTCGCCCGGAGCGATCGCGTCCAAGGTGCCGGGCGCCGCGAGGGAGTACGGCTCCTGCGAGACTGGGCTGTCGAGCTTGATGAGGCCGACGTCGTTCCAGTTGTTCTTGTCAGTGAAGTTCGAATAGGCCGGGTCCGTCACGGCGGTGCCCCAAATACGGCCGGCGAGGTCGGTCGGCGAGTAGCCCGCGCTGGGATCCGCAGCGGTCGGGAAGCCAGCCGGCGCCTGGTCGGCGATGACGGAATCGAACGTCACGAGGGTCTTGCCGACCGTCCCATCCGTGCAGTGCCCGGCCGTCAGGACCACGGTCGGCGAGATGAGCGCGCCCGAACACCGGAAGCGTCCCTGCGCCGTGTAGAACACGATCATCGCCACGCCCGGGTGGGCATCGCCGTCGGCGGTCCCGCCGGTGCTCGCGTGAGCGGGCGCCGCGGCAAAGGCCAGACCGAAGGCGGCCGTGAGCGCCGCCAGGGCGGCAATGAGTTTCCTGCGCATTGTCCCTCTTCCTCGAGCACGCACGTGCCGTCACCCGGATTGTTGACGAAGCCGAGGCTCCCCGCCCGAGATTACCGCAGAGTCAACATGAGTGACATTTCGCGATGCACTTCGGCGCGGTGCGTTTCGATGCGGCCCGCGTCGATCCTCATCGACAGGACGCGGACAACCCGACCGAGCACGGCGGTCACCTCCTCAGGAAGCGGAACGACGGACGACGGCGGGTGGCCCACCTCGGTGACGCGGTCCGACGGCTGTTGGGAATCGGCTCGAGGACCGAGCCGCAGGGCATGGCGAAGCGAAGGCACGGCAATTCCTTAAGAAGAAAGGCACGCAGAATAGCGTGCGAAAGCACGATAAGAGGGACTGTCATCGCCGCAGAAGGAAGGCAAGCGAAATCAATTGAATTCGCCGCGCGCGGCAACGGGTAGATCATCCGAAAATTCTGAATTCGGAGTCACAAGGCGGCGACGCCCCCTGTCAGAATGTCCACAGACCGATCGGACTCGACCCATGGACCCTCATGAGAGGCGAGGGACGGCGCCGTGAAGCGGGGGCAGTCAGCCCTGAGCAGCGACGAATGCTGGGCGCCGGGATGCCGGGAGCAGGCCACGGTTCCGGCGCAGGGCGAAGACCCCGCGGAAGAACGCCTCCGTAGTCGTCATGTCCCTACCCCCTTCTGCTGCCGAATGGCCCAGCGTCTAAATGCACCGGGCCTAAATGCACCGGGCCTAAATGCACTGGCCTAAATGCACTGGCGGCCCGAGTGATCGAGGCGAGCGAGCCTCGCGAGCACAGAGTAAAGCTAGCTCAGCTCTCGAAGAAAAGGCAAGTGTAAAAGCAGAAGAAATCCGGGAAAGGCGTTAAAGTCCCCACGCCTCGACTGCGGGAGTCTTCTTGTCCCAGCCCAGGCGGCAGACTTTCGCCGTCCCGAGAATGAAATGCCGGCCCTCGACAGGGACCATCCCGAGCCACCGCGCTGTGAGGATCCGACAGAAGTGACCGTGCGCCACGAGCAGTGCATTCTCGACGCCGGAATGGAGGACGCGCTGGACGATGAGGTCGGCGCGGGCGCCCACCTCATCGAGGGTCTCGCCGTTGGGGACGCCGTCCTTCCAGATCAGATAGCTCGGATTCTTGCGCCGAACGTCCGCCGAACGCACGCCCTCGTAGTCGCCGTAGTCCCACTCCACCGCGTTCGGCTCGAGTTCCGCGTCCGGGAAGCCGGCGAGCTCCGCCGTCCTCCGCGCACGCTGAAGAGGCGAGGTGAGCACGAGGCCGAAGTCCACGCCGTCGAGCGTCCCCTTCGCCGCGCGCGCCTGGTTCTCGCCCTCGGAGGTGAGCGGGAGATCGGTGAGCCCTGTGTACTGGCCGCTCTTGGACCACTCCGTCTCGCCGTGCCGGAGAAGCCACAGCCTCGGCAGTCCGAAGTCCTCGGTGCTCACTCGCTCTCCTTCTCCTCTTTAACAACGTCTGTTCCGGCTTTGGCTGCGTCTGTACGGGCGTCTCCAATGGTGTCTGTGCCGCCGTTCTCCGGCTGGGCACCCCACCATTCGAGCAACTTCTCCCGCGCTGCTTGCTCGCCCGCTGGTCCATGCTCCATGCGCTCGTCCAGGAGGTACCGGTAGGCCCTGCCCACGAGGGGCCCGGGCGGCACGCCCAGGATCTCCATGATCTGCTGGCCGTCGAGGTCGGGTCGGATCGACGCCAGCTCCTCCTGCTCGGCGAGTTCGCCGATGCGCTGCTCAAGATCGTCGTAGGCGAAGGAGAGGCGTTCCGCCTTGCGCTGGTTGCGCGTCGTGACGTCCGAACGCGTGAGCCGGTGGAGCCGCTCGAGGAGGGGCCCGGCGTCGGTGACATAACGGCGGACCGCAGAATCGGTCCAGCCCGCGTCACCGTAGCCGTAGAAGCGCATGTGAAGCTCGACCAGACGCGCCACCGCTTTGATCGTCTCGTTGTCGAAGCGCAGTTCGCGCATCCGCTTCTTGACGAGTTTGGCGCCGACGACGTCGTGGTGCCGGAAGGAGACGGCCCCGCCCGGTTCGAACCGTCGCGTCGCCGGCTTGCCGACGTCGTGCAGGAGCGCCGCAAACCGGAGGACGAAGTCCGGGCCGGGGACGGGCCCCTCGGGCCCGGTCTCGAGGGCTGCCGCCTGCTCGAGGACGGTCAAGGAGTGCTGGTACACATCCTTATGGCGATGGTGTTCGTCGACTTCGAGCCGAAGCGCGCTCACTTCAGGGAGCACGGCGTCGGCAAGGCCCGTGTCGACGAGGAGGTCGACGCCGGTGCGGGGCGCGGCTCCGTTGATCAGCTTCACCAGCTCGTCGCGGACGCGTTCCGACGACACGATGGTGATGCGTCCCGCCATGGCCGTCATCGCATCGCGGACCTCGGGCGCGACGTCGACTTGGAGCTGGGAGGCGAAGCGCGCTGCGCGCATCATGCGCAGGGGGTCGTCCGAGAACGAGTCTTCGGGAGCGCCTGGCGTGCGGAGGATCCCGGCATGCAGGTCGCGGACGCCGCCGAAGGGGTCGACGAGCTCGAGCGACGGCAGACGCAGCGCCATCGCGTTCATGCTGAAGTCGCGTCGCCCGAGATCGCCTTCGAGCGACCTGCCGAAGGCGACGACGGGCTTCCGCGACTCCGGATCGTAGGCTTCGGCCCGGTACGTCGTGACCTCGATCTGGAAGCCGTGCTTGCGCAGACCGATCGTGCCGAAGTCCCGGCCGATCTCCCAGAAGGCGTCGGCCCAGCCCTTGATGACGGACAGGGTCTCGTCGGGAGTTGCGTCGGTGGTGAAGTCGAGGTCGGGCGACGAGCGGCCCAGGAAGAGGTCCCGAACCGGTCCGCCGACGAGTGAGAGTTCGAACCCGGCGTCGACGAAGCGGCGCCCGAGTTCGAGCGCCACGGGCTCGACGGCGAAGCCGACGGACGGTGAATCAGGCGCCGTCGTCCGCGCCCACTGCGAGTCTTCTCCTGCCATAGCCCTTAAAGCTTCGCAGATCGAAGAGGCACTTTCAGATCCGAGCGGCGCAGGCGCACCATGAGTCATCGCGAGAGGCTTCTGGTTAGAGTGGACTGCATGGTGATTCCGCTGCCGAGCGATCCTCAGAAGAGGAGGGGTGCGCCGCTGCCGTCCGCGATCGGACCGCACGTCGCCCCAGCGGGTCAGACCTATATTCACTCGTTGCCGACCGTCGAGGAGATCTCTGCGGGCGGGGTCATCGTGGACACGGACAACCCGAATCTTCCGGTGGCGATCATCGCCCGGCTCAATCGGGGGGGACGACTTGAATGGTGCCTGCCCAAGGGGCACCCCGAGGGCCGCGAGTCGAACGAGAGCGCGGCGGTCCGCGAGATCAGCGAGGAGACAGGCATCGACGGCCGGATCCTCGCGCCGCTCGGCAGCATTGACTACTGGTTCACGGTCACGGGACACCGTGTTCACAAGACTGTCCACCACTATCTGCTCGAGGCCGTCGGCGGGGAACTGACCATCGAGAACGATCCCGACCAGGAGGCCGTCGACGTCGCGTGGGTGCCTATTTCCGAACTCTCGCGTCGCCTCTCATTCCCGAACGAGCGGCGCATCGCGGACCTTGCCCGGGAAGTCCTCCCCGAGCATCTTCTGAAATGACCGCTCGATGACCGCTTCGACAGCCCGCGGCTCGGAGGCGAGATCCAGCGCCATCATGGCCGTCGGGACCCTCCTCTCCCGCGTGCTCGGCTTCCTGCGCCAGCTGCTCCTCGTGTATGCGCTCGGACTCGGTTCGACGGTCACGGACACGTTCGTCAACGCGAACAACCTGCCGAACCTCATCTTCCTGCTCGTGGCCGGCGGCGTCTTCAACACTGTCCTTGTGCCGCAGATCCTCAAGGCAAGCCGGGCCCCCGACAGGGGGGCGGACTACATCAGCCGCCTGCTCACTTTGGGCGTCGTCGTCACGTTCGTCCTCACGGCGCTCGTGACGGTCGGCGCGCCCATCGTCATGCGGCTCACCACGTCCGACTACAGTCCCCAACAGCTCGCGCTCGCGACCGTCTTCGCGTACTGGTGCCTCCCGCAGATCTTCTTCTACGGGCTGTATGCGCTGCTGACCCAAGTCCTCAACGCGCATGGGGCCTTCGGTCCGGCGATGTGGGCGCCGCTCGTGAACAACGTCGTCGCGATCGCGGGCCTCGGCATGTTCATCTGGATCTTCGGAACCAACGCCGCCAATCCGCACACGATCGAAGCCTGGGGCACTCCGCAGACTCTGCTGGTCGCTGGGGCCTCGACCGTGGGCGTCGTCATCCAGACCACAATGCTCTTCATCCCGGTCGGCCGGCTGGGCCTCGGCTTGCGCCCCAGATTCGGATGGAGGGGCGTGGGGCTCGGCGCGGCGGCCAAGATCGGGGTCTGGACGCTGGCAACCACGGCAGTGGGACAGCTGACGTTCCTCTACCTCATGAAGATTGCTTCCCAGCCTGGCGCCGTCCGCGAGCAGCTCCGCGAGGCCGGCAACCCTTCGTGGCAGTTCATCCCGGGCAACACCGTGCTCGAGATGGCGAGCCAGCTCTATCTCCTGCCGCACTCGATCATCGCGCTGTCCCTCGCCACCGTCCTGTTCAATCGGATGACTGCTGCGTCTCAGGCCGGAGACCGCCGAGGCGTTCGGATAGCGCTTTCTCATGGACTGCGAACCATGGCCGTCGCGACCGTCTTCAGCGCGCTCGCGCTGTTCGCTCTGGCAGCGCCGCTCGGCAGATTCTTCTCGGGGGGCTCGGCATCGGACGGCGTCATGCTCGCGCAGACGCTCAGCATCCTCGCGCTCAGCACGCCATTCCTCAGCGCAAACTTCATGATGTCGCGCGTCTTCTACTCCTACGAGGATGCAAAGACGCCGTTCAAGGTCCAGGTCTGGCTCGGAATCCTCAACGTCGTGGGCGCAACGGTCATCCAGTTCCTGCCCGCCCGCTACATCATCTTTGCGATCGCCACGCTCTACACGGTCGGCAACATCCTCTCCGTCGTGCTGAGCGGCGCCTATCTGCGGCGCAAACTTGGCCACCTCGACGGTGTGACAGTTGCTCGCTCATACATCCGGATGGGCTACGCAGCGTTGGGGGCGGCCGTGGCTGGCGGTCTCGCTGTCTGGCTGCTCGGTGGACTCTCCTCCAGAGGCTTCATTTGGAGCTCGAGCTTCGCGGCGCTGCTCTCCATCATCGTCATCGGCGTCGCAATGCTGCTCGTCTACCTTGTCCTTCTCCGGCTCTTCGGCGTGACCGAGCTCAGGGACCTCCTGCGCCCCATCATGGCGCGGCTCACAGGGCGCGGCGAGCCCGCGCCGTCGTCCGCTCAGACAGCGCACGACGCCGGTGCTGGCGCCAGCTACGACGCGGGCGCGGGCTACGAGGGCGCCCGCTTCGAGGGGGCTGCATTCGGGGATGCCGGCCACGGCAGCGCGGCCCCTGGGCACCTCGAGGAGCCCGTACCGCGGCAGCCCGTCTACGCCCTTCGCGAAAGCGCCCCGACCCTCTCGGACGACACGGGAATCATTCCGCGCATCTCCGGACAGTTCGATCCCAGCATGTACCGGGCCCGGCCCGAATCTGCGCGGCAGGAGCCGCTCCCAGGCCGCAGGACCTACCAGGGCCCTCCGGGACGCAACCCGCACTTCCGCGACGTCTGATCCCTTCCCGGTCACAGCGCGTGCCGTCAAGTGGAACGGGCGGTGGGGATGCCGTCCGCTAGGATCGAGTGATAGCAAGCGCCCGGCATGTCCGGGCTGGCGGGGCAGACGTTCAGGAGGTACCCGTGTCCCAGTCCATCGACGTCGGCAGTGTGCTCGGCGGTCGGTACAAGGTCACGTCCTCGATCGTCGAGTCGCACGACGGAGATCTGGTCTTGGACGGAGTGGATCAGATCCTCAACCGTCCGGTCAGCATCCTCGTGTCTGCACCCCACAACGCCCAGCAGCTCGCACAGAGCGCCCGGGAAGTCGCCACGGGCGAACGTCACGTCGGCATTCAGGTGCTCGACCTCGGCACGAGCCATGAGGCGACCTACCTCATCACGAACCACGCTCCGGCTGCCGACCTTCTCGACCTGATCGTCGCCCAGGACGCGCCGTACGTCGAGCCGTTCTTCACCGATACCTTGGGGAGCGAAATCTTCGGCGAATCGCGCTCGCGCGAGCCAGAGACCTACGACGGCCTCTACGAGCACGGCGACCACGATTACATCCGTTACCCGAGTGCGCACCCGGATGACGACCCAAACTCCCGACCCGAGGCTCCCCGGGAGCAACGCCCTGCACCACCCGTGCCGCCTCGGCCGGTTCCGCCGCCTCCCTCAGCGCCGCCTCGCTCAACTGAGGGCGCTTCGGAGGGTTCCCGCGGTGGATCCGACGGCGCCGCGGCCGCTGGTGCCGCGGCGGCCGCCGCTGGCGCCTCAGCTGCGCCGCAGCTACCGAACCCGCCAAAGGTGACGCCTTGGCCCACGCCCGCTGGGCCGTCTGATCAGGGCACTCCCGCCTCTCAGGCTCGGCCAGCCAACCGTGCCCCTGCCACTCCAGCGGTCGGGCAGCCGGCCCAGTACCCGGAATCAGCCCGGCCCGGCGACCCCGCAGAGTATGGTGCACCCGCTGCACAGCCCGGGCCGGCTCAGTACGGCGAGCCTGCAGAGTACGGCGACGCGACGCAACCCGTGCAGAAGTCCCCCGCGGCCCCCGCCGGTCCGGCTGGCCCCGCGCGCGGTGCTGCCTTCCCAGCTGAAGCAAGAGGCGCCGGTTGGGGCACCACCTCGGATCGGATCTTTGACAGGGACGACGATCTCGAAGAGGACGACGAATCGACCCGGCCGAAGTCCGTGCCGTGGCTCGTCGGAGGAATCCTCGCCGTCGTTCTCATTGCGGCCCTGATTTTTGCGTTCACCACACTCGGAAGTGTCTTCCAGCCCCAAGCCAGCGGTTCCAAGTCGGCGTCCAGCGCCCCCTCCGCGTCTGCAACCCAAGGCAGTGCCTCAGCCGGGCAGACCCAGGCGCCCGCACCCGTCGTGACACCGGTCATTGATTCGGTGACGCGCCTCAACCCCGGCGATCTGACGTTTGCGGACCAGTTCGACTCCAAGCTCACCTCCACCTATGACGGAAACCCGGCGAGCTACTGGTCCGACATGGAGTTCGCGCGCGAGGACTGGGGCGGATTCGCCAAGAGCGTCACTCTCGCAGTCAAGCTCAAGGACGTTTCGGACATCAAGCAGGTCGAGCTCGACCAGCTCGGGGCAACGGGCGGCAGCGTGAGCGTATACACGAACGCGACCCCCGACCTGGCCGGCGCTGCCCTGGCCGGCACGAGCTCGTTCAACGGTCCGCAGCTCGTCTTCCAGCTGCCAACCGCGGTCAAGGCCCAGTACGTCCTCGTTCAGATCAACGCCCTTCCCCGGCTCGCGAATTACAAGGTGTACCCGTACGGCCTTCGGCTCGCGGAGATCAAGGTCCAGTAAGCGCACGACGGCGGCCTCCGCCTGCGCTGGAAGGGCGCCTTGGCTCGCGAGGGCCGGGGCGCCCTTCGCGTGTCATTCCGTGACGTGTCGAGGCCGTTTCAATGCCACCCCCACCGCTTCGGTACGCTTGAAGGGCGACGGCTCGGAATACCGGGGCTCGTCAACATGTTGTGAGCTGTGGACGTACGGAGTCCAGCACGTCAGAAGAAGAGGTTATTCGCCCGTGAGCACTGCCGATAGCAACGCCGCCGAGGTGCGGGACGTCATCGTCGTTGGATCAGGCCCCGCCGGATACACGACTGCCATCTACACCGCACGAGCAAACCTCAAGCCGTTGATTTTTGCAGGTTCCGTCACTGCTGGCGGCGAGCTCATGAACACGACCGAGGTTGAGAACTTCCCGGGCTTCCCCGACGGAGTTCAAGGTCCCGAGCTCATGGACAAGCTTGAGCAGCAGGCCGCGAAGTTCGGCGCCCAGATTGAGTTCGAAGACGTTGCATCAGTAGACCTCGAAGGTGAGGTCAAGCGCGTGGTGCTCGGCAACGGCGAGGAGCATCTTGCTCGCGCCATCGTCATCGCAACGGGGTCTGCCTATCGCGAGCTTGGCCTCCCCAACGAGAAGCGACTCTCCGGCCACGGTGTGAGCTGGTGCGCTACGTGCGACGGTTTCTTCTTCAAGGACCAGGACATCGCCGTGATCGGCGGCGGCGACTCGGCGATGGAAGAAGCTCTGTTCCTCACGAAGTTCGCCCGGTCCGTGACGGTCGTCCATCGACGTGATTCGCTGCGCGCTTCGAAGATCATGGCGGACCGCGCTCTGGCGCACGAGAAGATCAAGTTTGCTTGGAACAGCGAGGTCGCTGACGTGCTCGGCGGCGACAAGGTAACCGGCCTAGTACTCCGCAACACGGTCGACGGTTCTGAATCCGAGATTCCGGTCACCGGCGTTTTCGTAGCAATCGGCAACGATCCTCGCACGGATCTCGTCAAGGACACTCTTGCGCTCACCGCCGAGGGCACCATCGCAGTTGAGGGCCGCACGTCCCGCACTAGCGTCCCTGGGGTGTTTGCTGCCGGCGACGTCGTTGATCCTACCTACCGCCAAGCGATTACCGCAGCCGGATCGGGTTGCGTTGCAGCTTTGGACGTTGAGCACTACCTCGCGAACCTCGAAGTACCCAGCTTCGCCGCCCAGCAGGCCTGAATCCTCACCCATCAGATCGGAAGGCAGACATGAGCAACGCCAAAGACGTTACGGACGCGCAGTTCACGGACGAGGTACTCCTCTCCGAGAAGCCGGTCATCGTCGACTTTTGGGCTGAATGGTGCGGACCGTGCCGCAAAGTTGGCCCGATTCTTGATGACATCTCGGTTGAATACTCGGAGAAGGTCGACGTTGTGAAGGTGAATGTTGACGACAATCCCAACATCGCCGCCGAGTACGGCATTACCTCCATTCCCGCTGTCTACCTCTTCGAGAAGGGGAAGGTGACAGGAACGGTGATCGGCGCGCGCCCGAAGCAGTACTTCGAGAAGGAGTGGTCCGAAGTTCTGAGCAAGTAGCAACTCTAGCTTCCTGGAAGGGCGCGACCGGCGGTTGCGCCCTTTCTCTTTGCCGTCGAGCATTGGCATCGACGAACTAGCTCTCCGATTTCCACGAAGTAGCTCACGACCTCCTGTTCCGCCCCGGAACCCGCACTGAAACGGCCCCGGCGTTTCACGTGAAACATCGCCGTCGTTTACGCCCATTCCCAGCAGGCAGATAGCAGGAATGCTTCCCATCGATTTTCACCGAAGCACGTGACAACCAGATAGTGATCCGGGAGGACATGCATCTTCTTGGGGCAAACACGAGGAAACGCGCTCTTACAAAGCGCAGGAGCGGGAAATTGGTCAGCCTGGTAGCTGTCTGCAACCTCTCTGTCTTCTGCCCCCAAGCCGGCAGCCGTGCAAGCCGGCAACCGTGCGAGCCTCTCGACTTCAGTACCGCACCCGGCTCCCGACTCAAGGCCCTCGATTTGCTGGACCTGATTGATCGTGCCAGCCTTGGCACATCCTGATGCCCAGCAGGAGCGCGCTCACCATTACCGAATTCAACAGAGCTCGCCTTTCGAGTGGCGCGGTCATTTCAACACGGAGGGACCCTGGCTGGCGGAATCTCCAGACCCTCACCTGCCCAACACGGCCAGACCAACCCGCCCAATCTGGCCCACCCCGAGCGCGCCCGCTTTTCGCTAAGCGACCGACGATTATCTCCTGAACGCGGTTGAAGAGACGTGGATAAGGATCCTCGCCCGTCACTTCGCGCTCTTGAACGACCTCTCGAGGGAGTCCCCTACCCCTAGTCCTCTACCCCTAACGCGCTACGGCCAGACGTACCAAACCGAACGAGAACGCTAACATCGTGGCTGAAATGCGTGGGCATCCAGGCCTGCGCAAAGAACCCCTTGTTTACGCCAAGACCAACTATCACACGGGTCCAGTTTTTGGCTCTGGAACACTGATGGGGCCGTGACCCGACAGCGACGGCAAACGGGATGAGGGGAAGTGCATCATTGCGCCCCATCCGGCGCGTGATCCAACGTCATGCACTTCAGAAGCGTGCTAATGCCGGCTGCTCGGGGCAGAAGCCGGCAGTTGTGACGGCAATCTGCTCCGGGAGCGAACTGGGCGGGTCAGTCTGGTTCACGCGGCAACGCCCGAGTTCAGGGGCAACGCCGGGGCGCCCAGGCAAATACCCTGACTTTCTGGAACGACCCCGGTTCCAGGATGGGAAATAGCTCCAGCAAAGCGCCACACGGGCCATGTGGCGGCACGTACTTACTCATAGAGGGCTCAGGTCCCGCCATGCTCGTCAGGCCAGAGCGGTGAAGGCGACCGGTGACCACCCCTAGTTCGAGTACACGGTCACGCGCTTCAACTGCAAGTTTTCAAGACACGACTTAGGACTGGGTTCATCCCGCCTAGCTCTGTCTTTAGAGGGCTATCGCGCCCCGCCGAAACTCGCGGGTCTCTCCCGCATTCTGAACATGCCGCAGCCGGGGGGAGATACCGAGATGAGAATAGCCGCAGCCGCCGTCCGCTTCCTCGTCGCGCGACGACCGCTTAGTCCGACGTCGATCCCCCGGTTTACGGAAACCGGCGATCTTCGGCAGCTGAGCCCGTTGTGCGCTGCCCCGATGGTCCATTGCGAGAGCCCGGGGGCGACGCTGACGTTTCACGTGAAACGATGCGAATCGGTTAAGAGGGGGGTCACGTGAAAAGCTGGACGGCCCCCCGAAGCCAGACCCCGTATGTCGGGCTCAGCGGACGCCCTTTGCGCCGCGAGCCCGGAGCAAAGAACCCCGTTACGAATGACGGGTCGCCTTGGAGCTCGGGGCCAGCAAGTCTGTCACTCCTTTTCGCAGATCCCCGACGCGGAACCGGCAGATCTGGGACACCGAAACCCCCGCCTCGGGCGTCATGCCGCACGCGGGCCGACAGCCCTATTTCCCGTAGCCCCCGATAGGCGCCCCGAGACCTCCGCCGCTGTACCAAACCAGATCCTCGCACCGGAAGCCTACCGCACGCCACCCTGCCATCTTTGCGGCAACTTACCGTCACGGCCAGCGATGAACCGCTCGCCACGGCCCGCGCCTCGTCAAGCTGTCAGGCGTGCCACGAGGTACCGGCGAGCCCGCAT